>PBTO01000155.1 GCA_002726595.1 Gammaproteobacteria bacterium
GAAAGGGGAAGAAAGTGATCAATATCCGGAAACGCGGGTTCTTGGGCAGAGGCAAAAATATTAAGCTCGCGATTACAATAGAAACAATCTCCTTTTTGATAAGGGAGTAATACATCGATAGCCGATCTAAGTCCCACTCTTCCACTTTTACTGACTGAGTAAAATATATTTTCGTCTTTATCATATTGAAGAAGGTTAGGAGAAAACCCAGCCTTCCAAGCTTCTTCTACAATGCGCCATCTAGATTCATTCTCAAGAGCAATGACTTTTTTAAAATCGTCACTTTCGAGTATGAGATTTACATTATCCGTAAGAATCAGTCGCCTGTTCTTTCGGTCATGTTCAAATAACTGATATTGTTTATCAATCGTTCCATTTCCAACATTTTGAAAAGCGTCGAAAACATTATTATATATGTTCCTTTCTGCAATATTGATTAGTTTCCTCCCTTCCGATTCTGTCTGTGGTGATCGCAAAAATGAATCCATCGATTCGGTTAGTTTTGTAATACCTTTCTTGAATTGGTGAGGATTATTTTTATAATGTAATAAAAGCCGTTTCACAAATTCCTCTCGTAAATCCTCGTATTTTATTTCGTCTCTAGGATCAAGATTTAATAAAGCATGGCAAAAAGCAAACTTGTATGTAGCTGTATTTCGGCCAAAAAGGATAATAGTTCTAAAAGTATTTAAAGAAGAATTTTGTGTTTCTAGATACTCCTTTATTTCTTTCTTTTTAATTTCACTCATAATCTTCTGGATTCAGTTCTCTTGCATCTGGATAGTAATATACTAGTGTTCAATGGTAGATGGGGGAGATCCATCGATCTCAACGGGCTTTTTCAGCAACGAAAGGCAGGGAGGCAGCCAAAATGAAGGCGATTAGTAAGATGAGTATACGAGTGGATGAAAGTCTAGGCACGTATAACTCCAATGAGTTGCGGGATATTGTAGCCGGTTAGTATGATGGGCGAAAGTGTAGCTGATTTGACTTGGAGGCACAATTCGTGTCTGCTACAATCAGGGGCTAAATGAGAAACCACATGAAAAGTAGATACCTCTCCATATTCATTCTCTCTCTACTACTGATTCCCTTCTCCAGTTGGGCTAACGATAACCTGGATCTTGGTATTCCCTCCTGTGATGGCCAACTGGTTGATCGCATTGGCTACGCCTTCCTTTACTCCGAGAAGCATGAGTAGCCTCTGTGGGTCAGCTACAAACTAACTAAGGCTGAAGTGCAGAACAAGGTGGCTAAACGCAAAGACAACTTTCGCCTGGATCCTGTTATCAAGACGGGTTCAGCCATCTTGGCTGATTACAAAGGATCTGGCTACGATCGTGGGTATCTAGCCCCAGCTGATGACATGGCCTGGTCAAAGAAAGCTATGTCAGAGAGCTTCTTCTTGACCAACATGAGCCCACAAGTCCCAGGACTCAATCGAGGAATGTGGCGCATATTAGAGGAACAGATCCGTAAATGGGCGCTGAAGGAGCAAGAGCTTTACATTATCACTGGTCCTATCATTCGTCCCAACTACAAGACCATTGGCCCTAATAAAGTGACGGTACCTCAGTGGTATTACAAGATCATTGTCGATTACCACCAACCTGAGATAAAAGCTTTAGCCTTCATGATACCTAACCGCAAACCACAGAAAGCCTTGCAGAGTTTTGCCGTCAGTATTGATAAACTGGAGGAGGTGACGCAGCTAGACTTCTTGAATCTACTACCACAGAAGGTGCAGATGCAGCTGGAATCAAAGGTGAATCTATCCCAATGGAAGTTGCCTGCAACTAAAGCTAGTAAGCCAAAGGTGAGCAAAAGTAAGGCAACCACAGGTAGTAAATACTGGATCAGCAGCACCAATAAGAGACACAATTCGACCTGTCGTTACTACCAGAATTCCATGCTGTTGTGACATCAACTGCACAGGAAATAGCATTGATTCCTCCAGCTTGAACTTTGGATAAATTGGCTTGGATTTCCCGTCTTCTCTGGCCGTCGCTAAACGAGCCGCGCCGAAAACTGACAGTTCCAAAGTGGCGGATTCTATCTGATTCGGGATTGTCTGAGATACTTTGATTTCCACGTCGGATATGGGCTACAATCAGGTCATTGTGTGAGTCGATAACCAGAGAACCTCGATGAATTTGGATCATGTGTTTCTCCCACTATTCAGTTTCAGTTACTTACCTTGTTTTCGGTTTTCGTTCCATAAACACGGATGTTGATAAAGAGCTCAAACCGGCTAATGATGGCACTTCCGCTTCCCCGGACACTCCATCTCTCATTGTACAGCATCGGTGTCGGCTTGACACAGATAGGAGCGTATTCTACAACTCCAACTCAAAGGCCAAAGCGAGTAAAATTACCGTCAAAATCCCATATCCGAGTTCTTGGATTCCAATAGCCTGTGGTTGAATGCTGCGCCGAAGAGGACTTAATCCTACCCCCATTCGAATTAGCAAAACAACTGAAGGGAAAATTGCCAAATACGGCACATAACCCATAATAGCCAGCACAAAAACCGCTAGAACTCCGATTAGATGTACAGCCGCAGTCGGTAAGATTGATACTGGTTTGCCACGATCAAGACGAATCCGTGCTCGCACATAGAAAATAGAGTTGATGACTCTCAGACTTAAAATCATCCACAGGATTAGAGAGGCGCCAATTGCCCATCCGGTGGTGGAAACAATTAGTGTCGAGGTCGAGTTGAGCGACACACCACCCAAAATCTGAGCGACCAGGTCCTGCTGCCGTGCATAAAGTTCCAGATCAATCTTAAGATCAGGACCAGAAAAACGATTGACAGCACCAACCAACCATGAGAGGCCAACATAAATGCGGCAAAGAATGACGGTGGAGCAACCATAGTTATGATCAATCCACAGGCGCATACAATCAGGGCATACAAAAAAACGAATCCTTGCGCATAGGCAGTTCGCACTGATCGCCGGTGGTGTTGCCAGTCGCTGATGATAATTTTCGTCGGGGGACGCATTAGGAAGGTGAAAATAGCTATCAAACTGATTAAAACACCGATAACTGAGGGAGCGAGTAAAAGTCCCAGTACAATCGGCTCAAATAGCATCCCCCAACCCCCGTGTTCAGTTGGCAGAATAATCGACTTTAGACGTGGACGAGATTTAGGGGATCGATTTGCCGACAAGATGGTGTTACTTTGCTATCGGATGCGAGATATGTGCCAACTAAAATGGCCAACTACAGTTGGTGAGAATAGCTGGTGTGCATGTCAGATATTTATTCATTCACTGCGAGAGGTGTAGATAGACGGAAGGCTGGCAGCCAAGAATGTGGTTATTGAAGCGGCAAAAACTCTATTGGAAGGTCGGATTTCCACGCTTATAAGTAAGTCTTCAATCCTATTTTTGAATCTAAAAACCTACCCTCTTTCAGATGTAAATTACAAGTCTCTTTTCTGCCCCTCTCTGGACTACGGCAAGCGTCGGTGTTGGCTAAAAAGAGATTTGAATTCAGCGCTGATGAAGGATTGGGTTTTCTCTGCTGGTGTAAAGGGTCTGAATAGTGATTCGTTTGATTTCTGTGATTATTATGATTGGAGAAGGGAGTCCACAGCCGATGAAGACGATGGTGGGTAGAAGAATGAATGTTGGCTGCGTAGCACACACTTATTTCGGATAACCTACTCAGCAATCTATGATATCCATCGTAATAAACTACCCTATCGCAAGCAAACGGGGTATTAGAATAAGGATCATTGACGATCCTTATATAACTTTTGGTATTTCTTGTCCTGACTTTTTAACCTGGTCACCAATCTAACGGCTTTCCCTTACACTTCTGTCAATGCTCAGTATTTGGTTCAAATGGGGATTTTTCTCGTTGTTTTTCCAGATCACGCTATCGATGACGCAGTTAGGCAGTTATCCAGCCAATGAATATGGGTTGTATGATATGGCTGGTAATGTCTTTGAATGGTGCTTGGATACCTATAGAGAACAGCTTATTGGCAACAAAAATCCAATATATGCGGGTTCTGGCTGTCCCTATACTTCCTTATCTTCTTGCATCATCTGGGTATTGCGCTTCTTACTGAATGTAGATCACCGTTCAAATCTGATCGGGATGGGTATTTTACCCTTGCAGTTCCAGGGACAAGACAATATCGCTTCACTCGGTTTAGACGGCTCGGAAACCGTCAGTATCCTCGGTATTTCAGATGACCTACAACCGATGCAAGAGGCTACAGTTTCGATCGCTAGAAGCGACGGAACCACTCAACAGATTATAGCCACCGTACGGATTGATACCCCGATCGAGGTCGAATACTACCGGCATAGCGGTATCTTAGACTATGTCATCCGTAACCTTCTCCCAGATCCCGCCAACTAACAGTTGGATAAGGACACGATTACTAACATGGTGCATGGTGATGTTTTCTTGTGGCACGGATGGAGATCGTGTTTTCTAATCTGGGACGAATAGAGTGAAACAGGAAATATGGTTGTCTGATTTAACAAAATTCAGACCAACTAATGCTATTTCATTTGACCGCGGAGAGAGAACGTGGATAGCAGTGAACTACGAAGTCGATGAAGGGAAAGGAGTAATGTTGTTCGGTTTGCCGGATTTAAATCCGCCATCATTGACTTTGCGGTTGAAGGTGACAGATTGGCACGAAATTCGACTGGGCATTTTCTATGGTTCAGGAGCAGCATTCATAAAAGATCGTGTCTTATGTGCCAAACTATCGGATGATATTACATTCAGCCGTTTCTTCCGTGAGCATTTCCGAGCAGAAAAAGACGGCAATTATCCGGATAAAGAGCTCGGTTCCTTTGATATCACTGAGACTTTTTGGAAGTGTGCGGACTTGACGAGGCAAGACCCCATCATCGAGCATCCACCAGGCGGTGATATGGCCAACACGACGGGACTGGTGCACAACCCAAGATTCGCAAGTTTACCGATTTGGCGAAGGAAACAGCGATGAAGGTCTTTGTGGACATCTATCCACGCCGCATGCCGCCGCGTCAATACCGCAAGATTGCAATGAGTTACTACGAGGCCGGCGCGCAGACGGACTGGCTTTCTAGGATTCCTACGGACGATACTCCCGGGCGAGTGAGTGGGCCTTTATCAAGCGTCTTGGTCATCGTGATAATTTAGCGACCTGGGACGGGGTAGGTGACGATTACTATACAGTATTTCCACTTCGGTGATTGGATGGCTATGAGATGGGAAGAGAGTTTTCAAACCCGTCGGATGGTTGATTTTTGGCTGTTCGCGTTCCTTCGCAGTTTCAACAGTCGATCAGGCGGATTCGATTCTCATGACTCACTGTTACTGGCCGCTGATAGAACACCAATAAATCAGTAACAAGTCGATTTGGACGGTTTAGCGGTTTCGCAAACTTTTAGCAACCTCGAACGGCTTGGCTCTCTGCCAAATTAGTTTAATAAAGCTCAAGACCGATAACAGTTCCAGAATCCGGCCGATTAGATTGAGCCCGGAGGCGAAAGTCAAAAGCCCAACGTTTAGCAAACCGAACGTAATCCACGCATATTCTGGATTTTTTCGTCTTCCTTGCGAGCGCGGGAAGATCCAAAACGCCACACCGAAGATCATCTGCATCACCCAGCCAAAAAACATCAATTCGGTATGGGCCGGTAGAAATTGTCGAAGAGGATAAATTTGCGGAATTCCCTTGTCGATAAGGATCAGTCCGCCGAGTGTCGATCCGATAGCGAAATGGATCAGGGCGCATTGAATAAACCGACGGCTCAAGGTTGGCATTTAGTGGCCTTTCCCTTTAACTCTCTGCCAAGCATTGTAAACGAAGCAGATCACCGCGATCCATTGCAAGATTGCTGAAAATGCCAACGACCATCCCCAGTCGATCCACGAATTTAACACGTATAACGGTTCGCTGATCACGCGTAGTAAAAGTCCGATGTTCAATCCCCAAAAAGTGATCCACCACAAAACTTCGTTCCCGCGAGGTTGCGTCTTGCTAAATTTCGGAAATAGCCAAAATGCTACGCCGAAGATCAGTTGTGTCACCCAACCAAACATGAATAGATGAAAAAAGGTTGGCCTCAGGGTGGAAAAGATCGGTGGTAGTTGAAAAACGGTACCGAGGGCCAAAGCGACCCCAATCATCAATGAAGTGATCAGGCAGGCTACCGCCGACCTGATAAACCAGATTGTGAGTTTCGGCATATCTTACTTCCAGGTCTTAATAGATGCCAATCCCGTCTCCGACCCCGTTTGCCACCCTATGCTTTCTCGGGTCGAAGCACATCGTGCGGCGACCAGTGTGTGGGGGAATATAAAGCCGGGACGGCCGCACATCGATTAACCAAATCGTTCTCTCAACCGCCTGGCTGCTTCGACCTCGTTCTTCTGTTTCGCGTATACCTCGTCGAGACTGATTTGGGCGGTTGATCCAGGGGCGAAGCCGCAGTCGGGGTTAAGCGCAATCCGGTCGGGCGAAAGGTAGTCGAGCGCTGCTTCAACCCGTGAGACAATCGTATTGACTGGACCGACCTGTCCGGGCTGGCAACTGTACGACGTGGATTGAGGTACCTCTCATCCTTTCCGGCCCTAGGATCCACAGCGGAATCGTACATCATATTATGAAGACACCAGCATTTTAACCGTTGCCAAAACTTCTTAGCTTAGTTTCTTCCGGCAATAACTATTTTTAGCCGATTAAGCTTTTTTATGGCTGAATTTACTTGTTTGGTTCCGCCAGCAAATCTTTGACTCAACCTTTTTTCAGCCTTCAGTCCGACACGAAGCTCCTCTTTTTTCAACTCCTTCTTCTACTAAACAGGTTCTTATGAAGCATTTGAAGTGACCACAGGACTGTACGCATTTATCATTTGAATTAAAGAACTTGAAAATTTTCCTTTCCCTCAATAAATAGGACAGTCTGATTGTTTTCGATATTGTCAAAGGTCTGAATTATTCCACTGGGCCATTTAATTTCTAATCGGTCAATTTTGTCAGACATTCCAATACCGAAATACAGTTC
>PBTO01000156.1 GCA_002726595.1 Gammaproteobacteria bacterium
CCTTCAAAATGGCGCCTTGATTGCGAAACAGCCTGTAGGCCAGAGACCGTATGCAATTAATCAGAGGTGCCTCTATTCTTTGCCGCGCTTTTGCAAAGCAAGTCGAACCTGATTTGCATCGCTGAAGATCAACTTATTTCCACCTATGTCCTGATACGTCTCATGCCCTTTCCCGGCTACCAGTACAACATCCCCTGATGCGGCGTGTTCTATTGCGTAGGCAATTGCTTCAGCTCGGTCACGCAGCACACTGGCTCTGGATTTGTCGCCAATGCCACTGAGAATGTGCTGCACAATTTCATCACCCTCCTCATTCCTTGGATTGTCATCGGCGATAATTAAATGATTGGCATAGGTTTCCGCAATCTCACCCATCATGGGTCGTTTGCCTTTATCACGATTGCCACCACAGCCAAATACGCACCAGATAGCCCCATCAAAATGGTCACGAAGTGCGGTCAAGGCGGCTTTCAGTCCATCGGGCGTATGCGCATAATCCACTACAGCCGTAATATCCGAGCTGTCGCCTATTATTTCCATGCGCCCGGTCACCGGTTTCAGGTTCGACACACAGGAGAAAATTCTGTCGATGTCGATCGAGCCGCGACGTGACAGGTAACTTATTAGTGTGGCTATGACGGCCAGTAGATTACTTAAATTAAAATAGCCGATTAACTGCCCACTGATACGCCCATTACCAATGGGTGTGCTGATATTCGCCGCAAAGCCCTGGCGGGTAAGAGTGAGTTCGCTGGCATAAACGGCCGCAATCGGGTTATTCAGGCTGTAAGTATAAACGTCAACATTTTTTGAGATACTGTTCAGTATGGAAAGTGCATAGGTATCATCAAGATTAATTACCGCCGTCTTGAGTCCCTCTGCAGTAAACAGTTTTCGCTTCGTATCGGCATAGGACTCCATGCTCTTGTGGTAATCGAGGTGGTCACGGGTAAGATTGGTAAAAATTGCTGTGTCGAACTTTATTTCTTTTACCCGCTTTTGATGCAGGCCCACTGAGGAGACTTCCATAACTACCGGCTCGATATTGTCTCTTACCATTTCGGCTAAAGCCATTTGGGTGAATACAGCATCGGGGGTAGTTAGCTTGGTCTCATTCAGTTCCCCATAGATGCCATAACCAAGCGTCCCGATGATGCCGCTTTGATATCCGATGGAAGTTAATGCCTGTGCCAGGAATTGGCTGCAACTTGTCTTCCCGTTAGTGCCTGTGATGCCCACTACACTCAATTTGCTGCTGGGATAGCTGTAAAATCTGCCGGCAATCTCACTGATCTTCGCGGACAGATTATCCATGGCAATAATTGGTACACCTTTGCGTATTTCTATGCCTCGCCATTTGTCACCCGATTCGGCCAGTACTACCGACACACCAAGCTCGATCGCCTCATCGATATAATTCCTTGCGTCATGATTGTGACCAAAGCAGGCAATAAACAAATCACCCTTATGCAACAGGCGACTATCCATCTGTATGCCAGTCACTCTGGTTTCGAGTTCCAGTGGAATTGGGTCTGGCAAGATGACCAGATCGCAAATCAAATCGATAAGTGATGTGTTCGTAGACAATTGTTCGGCCGTATTCATAGTCACCTGCTCACAGAGAGGTAAGCTCTACCAAGTCATTACCTTTAACAATATCAGGCGCAATATTAAGAATGCGCATTGCACCTGCTACCACCTTTGAAAAAACTGGAGCCGCTACCTGCCCGCCATAATGTTCATCACCTTTGGGCTCATTAATGACCACTACCACTACAACTTCTGGATTGCTCGCTGGCGCCATGCCCACGAAGAGGGAGTTGTGTAAATTTTCTTCATAGCCAAATTCACCTACAACATGGGCCGTACCAGTTTTCCCTGCCACGGTATAAAAGGGCACATTAGCCTCGACTGCACTGCCGCCTCTGTTGGAATCCACGACTGTTTCCAGCATGGCAACGACCTGGGAATTAATTATCTTGCTGATTACACTTGTCCGAGTCTGGGCGGCAAGCTCTTCCGCGGTCAGCTTCAATAAGGAAACCGGCTTTTTCATACCACTGTCAGCTAATACTGCGTAAGCTTGTGCCAATTGCAGTGCTGAAGTAGAAAGACCATAACCATAAGCAAGTGTTGCCACCTCAATGCGACTCCAGCGTCCGGGATTACGCAGAATGCCAACCCGTTCGCCCGGAAAACCGGTGCCTGTGGGCTGACCAAAGCCGACCCGTTCTAACATATTGCGTATCGGCTCTGCGCCGATTTCCAGAGCTATTTTACTGGCGCCAATATTGCTGGATTTGGTGATGACTCTGCCCACATCCAGTACTCCGTAGTTAAATATGTCCTTGACTTCGTCTCTGCCAATCATCATCCAGCCAGGAGTGGTATCGATAACTGTATCCGGTTGGAATAACCCGGTTTCCAGGGCAGCTGCTATGGTGAAGGCCTTGACGGTCGATCCGGGCTCGAACACATCTGTCACAGCACGATTTCTGAGCACACTGAAATCCGTCATAGTGTCTTTGTTATGTGGGTTATAGGATGGCTGGTTAGCCATCGCCAGGACTTCACCGGTATCGACATCGAGCACCACAATGGATGCAGACTTCGCCCGGCGCTTGATGAACTCGGCCTTCAATTCCCGGTAGGCCAGGTTTTGTAATCGGAAGTCGATGCTCAGTTCAAGATTTTTACCGGGTTGGGCTGTTTGAATTGTATTCAATTCTTCGATGATGTGACCTCGTGGATCTTTCATGACCTGGCGCAGACCGGGCACGCCTCTCAACCACTCATCGTAAGTCAACTCCAGCCCCTCCTGACCGACATCATCGACATTGCTTATACCAACCAAATGAGCGGTAACTTCTCCCTGCGGGTAATATCGCTGGTACTCCTGCTGCGTGTAAACACCATCAATATCCATTGCCAGGATTAGCTCCGCCTCCAGCGGCGGCAATCTTCTCTTTACATAGAGAAATTCCCGACTTGAATTGTTTTTAATGGTATTTATCAATACCTCAGAGTTGAGATTCAGCGCTTCAGCCAGCAAAGTAATAGACTGTGGCTCCCCTGCGATCTCCTGCGGATTAACCCAGATTGACTTGACCGGAGTACTAACGGCCAGAGGCTCACCATTGCGGTCAGTAATGATGCCGCGGTGAGCCGCTATGGGAACTGTGCGAATTGTTCTTGCATCTCCTTCACCTTGCAGGAAGTCCCGCTCCAGGATTTGCAAAGTACTCACTCGCCAGACGATCGCTCCCACACACAGGGCCATGCAAAACAGGATAAGATAAAGCCGCCAGTCCTGAAAAAATGATTGAGGTTCGTCTCTATTCATGACTCACCATTACAATATTTGTTATTTCCGGCACATGCATTTGTAAAGCTTCGATTGCTTTTTGTTCGATCCTGCCTTCCAGACCGAAGGTGCTTTGCTCAATCAACAACTGACCCCACTCAACCTGCAGTTGGTTTGCTTGATCTTTGAGCTGCTGCAACTCGTTAAATGCAAAACGGTTTTTGTGGGTCGTGTACACCACAGAAAGACCTGATGCCAAAGCCACAGCTAATAACAACACCAATGCTGCTGCCCCGGGTTTAAGCATGCCAGCCCACTCCAGCAAGGTCGGTGGTTTATTGCTTGTTTTCCTGTTTCTGCTTGCTCTTCTCTTTATTGCTGCACCCATACCCTTGATCCACGATATCTCATATCAGGCAATCTTTTCTGCAACCCGCATAATCGCGCTTCTTGCTCGCGGATTTTTCTGTATTTCAACTGTCTGTGCTCTTGCCGGCTTGCCAACTGACTTTAATGTTGGTCTCAATTGGTCATAGGGCACAGGCAAATCGCGGGGATAGTTATCCCCCTTAGTCTGCACGGAGATAAATTTCTTGACTATTCTGTCTTCCAGCGAATGAAAGCTGATCACTACCAATCTGCCTCCAACCTTCAGTAGTTTGTGTGCTTGCTGCAAACCGGCTTCCAATTCAGTGAGTTCACGGTTAATAAAAATCCGTATTGCCTGAAATGCCCGGGTTGCTGGATGCTTACCTTTTTCCCAGGCTGGGTTTGCCTGCTTTACAATTTCCGCCAATTTACCTGTGGTTACTATTTCTTCCTCAACGCGCGCCGCTATTATCGCTCTGGCCATTCGGCGGGAATGTCTCTCTTCACCCAATTGATACAACACATCGGCAATATCCTTCTCACAAGCGCTATTGATCCATTGTGCCGCGCTGAAGCCCTCATTAGGATTCATACGCATATCTAGGGGGCCATCGTTGGTAAAACTAAAACCTCTTTCTGCTTCATCCAGTTGAGGAGAAGAAACACCAAGGTCAAAAAGTATCCCGTTGATGGTTCCTGGCTCATGCTGTTTAGCTGCTATCTCCTCCATTTGCGAGAATGCTGCGTGCACTATTTGAAATCGCTTATCACTCTGCGCCAGCACATTGGCTGTCTTTACAGCCTGTGGATCTCTATCAATAGCTAATAAACTTCCTGCTGCGCCCAGCCGCCTAAGTAGTTCGCTACTGTGTCCACCCCTGCCAAATGTTGCATCAATATAGAAACCCTGTTCTTCCACTAACAATGCATTTACTGCTTCATTCAATAACACGGTTTCATGTTGCGAATTAGCAGGCATAAGTCGGCTCTACCTTTACAACGACAAAGACTGTAATTTTTCTGGCAGCTCCTCCCCGTCGGAGGATTCTGTCAACCACTGATCTCTCTGACCTGCCCAATTATCCTGACTCCAGATCTCCAGCTTTTTACCCTGACCAATAAGACAAACATGTTTTTCAAGCTGTGCGTGAAAACGTAATTCCTGCGGCAACAAAATGCGGCCACTGCCGTCCAATTCAAGATCATTGGCATGACCGATCAGAAGATGCTTGACCTTTTGCGACATCGGGTCAAAACTGGGGAGAGATTCAATTTGACGCTCTATGTGCTCCCACTCTTGCAGTGGATAAAGCAGCAGGCAGCGGTTGTTGGTATCAATCGTGACCACAAGGTGACCACCGCAGTGACTAATCAGCTGCTCACGGTAGCGCGCAGGCATGGCCATACGCCCTTTCGCATCCAGATTGATGGTATTAATGCCGCGAAACACGTGTTGCCCCCGTTATTTTCGGCAAAATCAGCTGGTGGGTGATTTTCTACCTAAACTTCCACCATGACCCACTTTTCAACAAATTTTGCCACTTTTCGCCACAAGGACACACTATAGGGCCACAAATGCCTATGTGCAAGCACTATTTACTTGATTTTTTGGCAGGAAATAGACCGGGATAGCCAGTTAAGGCGCCTGATTGGGGGCCAATCGAATGGTCGGGAAAGAATAAGAGGTAAGTCAGCCTGTAAGCCGGGTTCTGTCGAGGACAATTATTCATCTGCAACCTGTGTCACCACAGGCTTGTAGCGGCCTACCCGAATCCAGTGCGAGCCACACTATCAGATTCCTATTTGGCCTTGCTCCGGGTGGGGTTTACCTTGCCGCGGACTGTTACCAGCCGCGCGGTGCGCTCTTACCGCACCATTTCACCCTTACCTGCGCTCTCGCGAGACCAGGCGGTATCTTTTCTGTTGCACTTGCCGTGGGTTCACACCCCCCAGGCGTTACCTGGCACCCTGCTCTATGGAGCCCGGACTTTCCTCTGTTTTCCTCCTCATTTACCGAAGATCGATAAGCAAAGAATTGAAAACAGCAATTGTCCAGCTGACTTGGGTCCAGCCTAAAGGAGATGATCGGCCAATTCAAGAGTACCCACTGCCGTTATCTGTCTATCGTTAATAGCAAGCGGGCTCTACAATTGATGTAATTAACCTCAGTCTTTATTGGGCAAGTGCTGCTTTGTACAGAGCATTTTTCCTTGCACCAGATATCTGAGCAGCAATCGTTACGGCTTTTTTGAGGGGCATTTCCGCTTGCAACAGACTAACAATCTCCATCGCTCTTTGTTGGATTAAAACGTCGGAGTTCCTGGGATCGGCTCCTTCCAGCACCAGAACGAACTCACCTCTCTGCTGATTAGTATCGCGCTCCACCCACTCCACACTTTTCTCGAGACTAGCCAGATTGAACGTTTCAAACTTTTTGGTCATTTCCCGAGCAATGAAGATTTGCCTGTCTTTACCAAAAACCAATAGAAAATCTTGCAAACTCGCTACTATTCGATGGGGTGATTCGAAGAACACCAGTGTGCGGGTTTCCGCTACCAGGCTATCCAGTTGCTTCTGTCGGGCAGCGGATTTCGCTGGCAAGAAGCCTTCAAAGACGAACCTGTCACTGGCCAGCCCTGCCACACTAATCGCTGCAATTACCGAGCTGGCACCGGGTATTGGCGTAACGGTGATACCCTTCGCCCGGGCCAGTCTAACCAGTTTATAGCCTGGATCTGAAATGAGTGGTGTGCCCGCATCAGAGATTAGTGCAACGGATTGCCCTTGCTTAACCTTCTCAAGCAATTTTTCCGCCTGGGCGTCATTACTGAAATCATGATAGGACTTTACTGGCGTTCTGATATCAAAATGCTGCAACAATACCGCACTGTGTCGGGTATCCTCAGCCGCTATCAGGTCTACCGCTTGCAATACTTCGATGGCCCGTGCGGAGACATCCTGCAGGTTTCCTATTGGAGTGGCTACTATGTAGAGCGAGGCTGATTGTTCACTGACGCTTGTCATGATGAATATGAATGTATTGCTTGGACTGGTTTGTTTGTTTATTTTCAGGCTGGACTATTATCCATCATGGGAGCAAAACTTGCCTCTCCTAAATAATAGTCGTGGTATTTACAATATTTGCTAAAAAATTGCCGACTCTATCGAACTGTATTAATCTATTGGATAGTGCCCATCCATACATAGCGTCTAATACGACACTATTTTAGGGATAGGCACCAATTGAGCTCGGTCACTTTCTCGACTCTCTTTAATAACGCCATTGCTTGTCCAGGCCATGTCACTACTGCGAAAACTTGTCCATTACTTGCTGCTACCAGTCATTATTCTGGTGCTGGCTGGCTGCGCCTCAAACCCTGTCACCGAGCAGGTGATACCGCAAGAGACAGCGCCTGAACCAACCTCCATTGCAGGATTATTGGCAAGTGCCCGAACGCTGCCCTCGCCGGCAGCGGAAGTCGCATTAGTCACTGCAATAGAGTTAATGCTGCAAAATGGGCAATCAGAACAGGTCCCCGCAGCGATTGCACGAATTAACCGCGCCGAGACGCTACCCTCCCGCCTGCAATACCGCATCGCCCTGATACAGGCTGATATTGCCCTACGCCAGAATCAACCACAGATTGCATTGGACTGGCTAACGGGAGATTTAATCAACACTGAGGTTATCGATCCGTTGCTTCAGACTCAGCTTATTCGCCTGCAGGCGAATGCCCTACTTGCAAACAATCAGGCGAGGGAAGCTGCCGAAACATTCATGGCTCTGCCAACATCTGTCAATACATCGAATTTACCTGATTTGCACGACAACATCTGGGCTTCGCTACAACGGCTTAATCAGTCTGAATTGAATGACATGGCAAGTAACTCGGATTCATACAGTAGCCGAGGCTGGTTAGAACTGGCTATAGTGATAAGTGCCGAGCAGCACAGTATCAAAGCCCAGTTAGATGCCATTTTGCGCTGGCAGAGAGTTTGGGCAAGCCACCCGGCCGTAGTCTCTTTGCCGAGCCTACTGGTTGAATTGCAACTAATCTGGGATCAGCGACCCAAACACATCGTGCTTTTGTTGCCATTACAGGAGCAGTATGGCAATGCGATCCAGGAAGGCTTTTTCAGCGCTTACTACCAGGCGCTGAATGTAAGCCGTGAAGTGCCACGTATCACAATTATTGACAGCAGCAACCAGGTAAACGTTAATCCACTCTATGACAGTGCCGTTGCACGTGGTGCAGATCTGATCATTGGCCCCGTGGATAAGGAACTAGTAAATCAGCTACAACAACGCCCGGAATTACCGGTACCCACCCTCGCACTGAATTATGTGGACGACACGCAATACACGCCAGCAAATCTCTATCAATTCGGGTTGGCGCCAGAAGACGAAATTATTCAGGCTGCCAGCATGGCCTGGCAAGCTGGTCATAGAAATGCGGCCATACTTACTCCGCTGGGTAGTGAAGATCAAAGGCTGCGAGCAATTTTTGCGGAGGAATGGCAGCGACTCGGAGGAAAGCTGGTTTCAACTGCAACTTTTTCAGGTGATAGTGATTATTCAGATGTGATAAAGCAATTAATGGCCATCGATTCGAGTGAAGCAAGAGCTTCCCTACTGATGGAACTATTGCCGAGAAGCAACGTCGAATTTACTCCGCGCCGCCGTAATGATATTGATTTCATCTTTCTGATTGCCAATCCTTTACAGGGTCGCCAGTTAAAACCCACACTGGCGTTTCATTTTGCCGGCGACATTCCTGTATATGCCATGCCTTCGATATACGACGGCTTATCCAATCAGAGTGAAAATAGCGATCTGAATGGCATTATTTTTACGGACGCTCCCTGGGTCCTGGATGAAATCGATCCACTGAGAGTCGAGATTGCCAACAATTTGCGTCTCTCACAAGGTCCGCTGCAACGCCTGCGGGCCATGGGTGTGGACAGTTTTCGGATGTACCCTCGTCTGCAGCAATTAGCGACTGGAGAGCTGAATACACTACAAGGTACAACAGGAAGTTTGTCCATGAGCAATCAGCGCATCCAACGGGTGCTGCAAGCGGCACGTTTTGTTGATGGCATGGCTATAGTGATCGAATAGCCGACTCGCCTGGATCACAGATACCAATCACAGGGAAGTGATTTTGTGCATTTATTTGGTCCACAAAGCACCAGAGCCTTTGGCAAGCAACAGGAAACCCTGGGTAACAAATTCCTTCAATCAAGGGGTTTGCAACCGATAACACAGAATTACCAGTACCGTGCTGGAGAAATTGATCTAATCTTGACGGACAAAAATCAATTAGTGTTTGTGGAAGTAAGGTATCGCAAAGGGGCTACCTTTGGCTCAGCAATTGAAAGCGTAACCGTACGCAAGCAAGCAAAGCTCCGACGCTGTGCCCAACACTATTTACTGAACCATAGCGCATACGCCCATTGGATTTGTCGCTTTGATGTCCTGGGAATTCATCCCATATCAACCAAACCCGGTTTTGAGTTCAACTGGATCAGAAATGCCTTTCAGTAACGCGGTTTGAACATCAGCAACAGAAATTACGGAATCAGAAAATACTCGCCGGATAAAATCCAGAAAATAGCGCAAATATTGTGACTCAATCTGCCGATATAAGTTAATGGTTTTCATGGAATCAAAATAGATGGAATCGCAGGAAAGAATCAGCAATCAATTTCAGAAAAGCATCGAGGCCAAGGTCGAGTCCATGGGCATAGTCATCCCCTCGATCACCAGGGCGGGCAACGCTATGGTTCAGTGCTTGCTGAATGACGGCAAGATACTGAGCTGCGGGAATGGCGGCTCCGCCGGTGATGCCCAGCATTTTTCATCTGAATTGCTGAATCGTTTTGAGAGAGAACGGCCGGGGCTACCTGCAATGGCGCTGACCACGGATAGTTCAACCCTCACAGCTATCGCCAATGATTATAGCTACAGCGAGGTTTTTTCCAAGCAGGTAACCGCATTGGGTCAGACCGGTGACGTTTTGCTCGTAATTTCAACCAGTGGCAATTCAGCCAATGTAACCGCAGCCATAAAAGCCGGCCATGACCGACAGATGTCAATTGTGGCGTTAACCGGAAGAGACGGGGGAGAGATGGCGAAACTGATAACAAAGGACGACATTGAGATACGGATACCATCACATTCCACAGCTCGTATTCAGGAAGTTCATTTACTGGTCATTCATTGTTTATGTGACTTGATTGACAATCAACTATTCGGAGGAGAAGACCCATGAAGTGTTTGAGATTCTTATTTTTTGCACTCCTGTTATTAATAACTTCGTGCACGTCCATATTAGTAAGTACAACAGGTGATCAGGGCATCGTAGAAGATCCCACTGAAAGAACTACCGGCGCGATGGTGGAAGACCAATCTATAGAGGTTAAAGTGGCCGTAAATATGAGGTCCCAGGATCCCGAGTTCAACCGAACAAATTTCAGTGTGGTCAGTCACAACGGCGTGGTTCTATTGATAGGTCAGGTTCAGTCGGAGAAATTGAAGCGCAAGGCTACCCAGATAGCAAGCCAGGCCAGCACCAAGATCAAGCGGATTCACAACGAACTGGAAGTTGTGGGCAGTATCGGTTTTCTATCACGCAGTAATGATGCATGGATAGCAACGAAGGTGCGCACTCTCATGCTAACCAATGGTGATGTGCCATCCGGTCAGGTGAGAGTGATTGCCGAAAATGGTGCCATATACCTGATGGGTCTGATTAGTGAACCCGAAGCTGATACCGCGGCGAATCTGGCAAGAAATGTATCCGGGGTGACCCGGGTTGTAAAAGTCTTTGAGTACATCAATTGATGTAAGGTAAAAACCCGGCAAGAGCTGGAAAGCAGGGGAAAAAGAACTTATTTCACCACCCGCAAACCCGGTTTGTTTTTGCTGGAAGATGATGGCTTGGGCTTATCACTTCCCCCAGAATCAGGAGCCGGGGGTGGTTCAGGATTGCCACTTTCAGAATCGAATACCATTCCCTGGCCATTCTCTTTCGCATAAATTCCCATTACCGCCTGCATCGGGACATAAACGCGGGTAGGTATCCCGGCGAAGCGGCCGTTAAATTCGAGTGACTGGTTTTCAACCAGTAGGGATTGAACCGCTGAGGGTGAGATATTGAGAATTATCTGCCCGTCCTTGACGTGTTCCTGGGGCACTTCCACACCATCGGCAAACGCATTAACAAGAATATAGGGAGTGCAATCGTTCTCCAAAATCCATTCGTAGAGCGCTCGTATTATAAACGGTCTGCTCGAGCTCATTGACATCTGACTCACCCTGTAAAAGGCGATAGCCTAGTCTTCAGGCCATTTCCTTTTCTTGTTCAGAAAAGCTGCAAGCAACAGATTCTCTCTCAAACAATCTATCCCTGTAGTCCAGTAATGCTTTCGTGCTTTTGTTCTTGGGCAAAGTGATTCCCATCGCCGGCAGACGCCATAAAATGGGAGTTACCACACAATCGACGATGGTAAATTCATCACTCATAAAATAGGGCTTTTCGGAGAAAATTGGTGCAATTGAAACCAGGCTGTCGCGTAAATCCTTGCGTGCGTTTTCAAGCTGGGCAGCCGAACCTTTCTCAGCCATAAGAGGATCCACCAGAGTACACCAGTCCCTTTGAATACGATATATCCATAGGCGGCTTTGCGCTCGCGCCACGGGATACACAGGAAACAGTGGAGGATGGGGGAATCTCTCATCGAGATATTCCATCATAATACCGGCTTCGTAGAGAACAAGATCACGATCGACCAGAGTCGGAAGGCCATTGTAGGGGTTCAGTGTAGCCAGATCTTCCGGTTTATTGTTAGGATCGACATCGATAGTCTCGACAGTAACACCCTTTTCAGCCAATACGATGCGAACACTATGGCTATAATGGCTGTTCCCATCCGAATAAAACGTCATCGAGGATCTTTTAGCAACTACGCCCATATTAATCCCTCTGATTCTAAATAATTAAACATCGATCTGACCCAAGAAATTCCTAGTGATAATCTTTGATGAATTCCCGGCCCATGAGCATTACCAGTACGTAAAATATGCCGAGAAACAGCAGTACCCAGATGCCAATTTCCTGCCGTCTGGCACGTATGGGTTCGCCTATGTAATAAAGAAAATTCACCAGATCGGCCACAGCGGTATCAAACTCTGACTCGCTCATGGACCCGGTTCCTGACACATGGCTTAAGTCACAGTTCGCTGGTTCCCCTGTACCATGATCATCACACAGAAGATCACCCTGTAGCTGCTGCATAACGTTGGGCATTGCTACGTTTGGAAATATTTTATTGTTGGTTCCAAAGGGACGCGCATCATCGCGATAAAACGACTTCAAATAGGTGTACAACCAGTCCGGGTGGCGAACTCGCGCAATCAGAGTCAAATCCGGCGGGACGACGCCAAACCAGTTATTTGCATCGTCTTCAGAGAGTGAACTCTCAATCAGGTCACCAATCAGAGAACCATCGAATACCAGATTTTCCAGAACCAGGTCATGGGTTATTTCCAGATCATCCGCAGTACGCTCGTAGCGGGCGTAACCGAGCGCGTGACAACCTACACAATAATTCATGTAGTACTTAAATCCCCGCTGCAGCGAGTCCTTATCATCAAAACTTGTCGTGACATGCTCCAGATCCAGATTGCCGGATTCGGCCGCTTCAGCTCCACCTGAAACCAGCATCAGCGGTAGCGCTACCAGAAAGATGATCACCAATACACTGGCAATGAGTTGGGGAATACTGATCCAGCGACCGGTAACACGTTCCGGTGGCTCGGTAGTCTTTTCCTTACGGGTATACCAGGGCATGGCAACGAAATAGGCAAAATATACCAACGTAAACAACTGGGCGAGGAGAGTTTTAGCCGGACTAACCGCCTGCGTACCCAGAATTCCCAGTATGATGAAACTGACCACAAACATCAGCAGGGCTATGCGGCTATACCAGCCTTTATAGCGTATGGACTGAACCGGGCTTCTATCCAGCCAGGGCAGCACAAACAAGATCGCAATGGCGCCGAACATGACGAGCATGCCCCAGAAACTTGCGTCTATTCCCAGCAGAGGATAAGTCACTGCCCGCAACATGGAATAGAAAGGTGTGTAGTACCAGACTGGAGGCACATGTTCCGGTGTCAACAACGGATTGGCTTCCTGAAAATTTGCCACTTCCAGAAAGTAGCCACCCATTTCCGGTGAGAAGAAAACGATGAAACAAAAAACGAATAGAAATAATACTATGCCGGCGAGATCGTGATACATCGTGTAATACGGATGGAAAGGTACGCCATCGAGTGGGACACCGTCCGGTCCCTTGTTCTTCTTGATCTCTATTCCATCAGGATTACTGGAACCCACCTCATGCAGGGCAAGTAAATGCAGAACCACCAGGGCCAGCAACACGATGGGTAATGCCACTACATGTAAGGCAAAGAATCGAGTCAAGGTAGCGCCGGAAATCAGAAAGTCACCACGCACCCAAACCAGCAGATCTTCGCCGATTACCGGTATGGCGCCAAACAGCGAAACAATGACATTAGCTCCCCAATAGGACATTTGCCCCCAGGGCAGCACATAGCCCGTAAAACCTACACACATAAGAATCAGGTAGATAGCCATGCCGAATACCCAGATCAATTCCCGGGGTTTTTGATAGGAGCCATACATCAGCCC
>PBTO01000157.1 GCA_002726595.1 Gammaproteobacteria bacterium
CCGCGCCCAGTGCCAGCGCCGCAGCGAGACCCCTGCCGTCACCCAGACCACCGGAAGCCAGAAAGGGAACCGTCAGTCGGCGGGCAGCGAGCGGCAACAAAATCAGGTTCGTTACATCATCCTCACCGGGATGACCAGCACATTCGAATCCGTCCACACTCACCATGTCACAGCCAATCTTTTCCGCTTTCAATGAATGGCGGATCGATGTGCATTTATGAATCACGGTAATACCCGCTGCCTTGAACAGGGGTAGAAATGGCTCCGGGTTGCGCCCGGCTGTCTCAACTATTTTTACTCCAGAGTCAACGATCGCCTGTGCATACTCCTGGTACGGCACAGGTTTTATGGTCGGCAAGATAGTCAGATTGACGGCAAAGGGTTTATCGGTCATGTCCCGGCAACGATCGATCTCTTTGAGTAAAGCCTCAGGTGTGGGCTGGGTAAGCCCGGTAAGCGTGCCAAGCCCCCCTGCGTTGGACACCGCAGAAGCCATCTCTGCTATGCCAACCCATTGCATACCACCCTGTACTACAGGATGTTCAATACCTAACATTTCAGTAATTCTGGTTTGCATCTGCTTTATCACCCCCTGCGCACAAGCTATTTCTGGCTCCAGACCATTCCTGTCTCCAAATTCGACGGTCAGTGTACGTGGTAACGATCAGAGGTGCAAAGGCCTGTGCTTAGGGTATAGCTTGGTATTTTGTGTTATATTTCCGACTCGCAAATTATCCGCCAAGCTTCATACATTATCAGTTCGACTGATAATGAGTAAGAAATAGAAAGTTAGGTGCTGGAAGAGCATAGCGTTGCAGGTTGCCATAAAGAGCAAACCGCGACACGTTCTTTAGCGCTCAAAATCCCACATTGGAGAGAAGCATGTTGAGAAAGCTATTATTTACAAGCATCGCGGCTGCGACAGCCATTCCATCAATTCCCGCTCTGGCACAAACCGGGCAGGAGAGGATTGAGGAAATTCAGGTTGTTTCCACTTCACGGCGCTCTGAGGGACTCGCTGATGTCAATGCCAGCGTGGCCGTCCTCGCCGAAGATGAGCTGGATCTGGTAAGCCATTCCCACCTTCAGGAGGCTCTGAATCGTCTGCCTGGTGTAAATGTTCACCGTAATAACGGACAGGAAAGCCTGGTGGCTATTCGATCCGCAGTCCTCACCGGTGCCGGTGCCTGTGGTGCATTTCTTGTAGCAGAGCAGGGCATACCCGTTAGGGCAAACGGATTTTGCAATGTAAACGAGATGTTCGATACACACTCGGAAAATGCGCAGCAAATCGAGGTGATTCGGGGTCCTGGCAGTGCATTTTGGGGTTCAAATGCCGTACACGGCCTGATCAACGTCCGCCTGCCCGAACCTGGCGACAGAGCCGAAATCGGTCTGGAAACCGGCCCAAGAGGTTTTTATCGCATCCAGGGAGCCTTTGGTAATGACTACGGTAAGTTCAAGCAGCTGATCCTGTTCAATGGCGTTAATGAGGATGGTTGGCGCGATGACAGCGGTGTCGATCAGCAAAAATTAAGTTGGCTCTATTCGTATGACACAGACAGTGCCCTGCAATTTGATGGCGGTTTTACGACAATCAACCTCAATCAGGAAACAGCTGGTTACGTAGTCGGCACGAACGCCTATAGAAGCAGTGCCCTGCAGGACACCAATCCCAACCCAGAGGCCTTTCGGGATAGCACAAATACCAGGGTATGGACAACCATCAGTACCGAAACCAACGGCTGGGATATTGTATTGACGCCCTATTTCCGTGAAGTGAATATGAATTTTATTCAGCACTTTCTGCCAGGAACACCAGTTGAGGATACCGAGCACAGAAGTCTTGGCTTCCAGTTCGCCGCTTATCAGGAGCTCTCCAATGGCGCTACCTTTGCCTGGGGTATTGATGCCGAATCTACCGACGGCAAACTCAAGCAATTTCAGGCTAACCCAACCCAGGGCTCTGCGTTCCTGAGAAATACCATTCCCCAGGGTCTGCACTATAACTACGAAGTGGATGCGGAACAGGTAGCCGCTTTTGCCAGCTATGAGTTCAGTATGGGTGGCTGGGATGTCTCGCTGGGACTGCGCTATGAGGAAGTGGATTATGAATACGATAACCATGGCCTTGACGGACGCACCAAGCAAGACGGCGTTGCCTGTGGCTTCGGCGGTTGTCGATATAGCCGGCCGGCCGATCGTGATGATGACTTTGATGACTTCTCACCCAAGCTGGGTCTGAGTTATGCGCTGAATGATAACCACAACCTGCAGATCAGGGTACAGCGTGGCTTCCGTGCTCCCCAGGCTACCGAGTTATATCGATTGCAAAACCGCCAGACCGTCGCCGACCTGGATTCGGTGGAGCTGGATAGTTACGAGGTTGCCTTAACCGGTGCAGGAGCCAACTGGGACTACTCGGCCACGGTCTATTACATGGACAAGGATAATGGAATAATTACCAACAGCTCCAGGGAAAACCTGAACGGCAGTCACACTGAACACGAGGGAATCGAATTTGCGTTGGGTTACGATCTGGGCAACAACCTTACCTTCCGCGGTGTATTGAACCTGGCTGACCATACCTATGAAAAGTCCCAAATTTCGGGTGGCATCGACATAAAGGGTAATGACATAGACTCAGCACCGGATTTTTTCGGTAACTACCGCCTGCAATGGCGCCCCACCAGCGCGCTATTGACCGAACTGGAATGGGTCAACATGGATGAGTATTACACCAACCCGGAGAACACGGCCGATTACAATGGGCACGATATTTTTAACCTACGTACCCAGTATCAGGTAAGTGATACCTTCAGCATCTCTTTGAATATCCTGAACCTGACCGACGAGGATTATGCAGAGCGAGCTGACTGGACGACATTTACCGGAGACAGATATTTTCCGGGAGAACTCGCCCGCGCCTTCCTCTCTCTGAACTGGAAGATGCGCTAGTGTGAACGAGTCCATTATCCTACTGGAATAAGAAGAGTGCCGGCTGTCAGTCGGCACTTTTTTTTTGAATTGAATACTGCTTCCACTGTGCTTTACAGTCCTCAACAAAAACATGGAAACAAGAAAAAGTAAATTTAGCGATCCAATCCTGCAACGGTTAGTCGACTATCTGTGTGCTACGCAAACTGGTGATCGAAAAAGTATTAGCCACGCCGATAGTTCGATCAACGAACTCGTGCGCGAAGTTGCTGCGCCTCTGCGCAAAGCTGCGGTTCTGATTCCTGTTACCAGGTCAGGGCCCAATACAGCTAGCCAGATAGTTCTTACAGTGCGGTCGGAAAATTTAAAGAGCCATGCAGGACAGATCAGTCTGCCAGGTGGCACCCGGGAAGACCACGATAGCGATGATATTGAAACTGCACTACGGGAGAGTGAAGAAGAGATAGGTCTGAAACCTGAAGACGTGGAAGTTCTTGGTCAATTGGGAGAAATTGCAGTGCCGTCCGGTTTTTGTGTCACCCCCATCATTGGTCTGGTGGATTCTGGATTAAGCCTTACTCCCTGCCCGATTGAAGTAGCCGCCATTTTTCAAGTACCGCTGGAATTACTCCTCAATCCCGCTTCTTATTCAAGCTCAATGATGACCTTCAACCAGATTCCGCGAAAAATTCTGGAACTGACCTACGGTGAATACCGAATCTGGGGAGTCACAGCGGCAATTCTTTACCATCTGGCAAGGGAGGTGGAATCATTCAAACAGGACAGCTGCGAGCAAAAAGAGTAAACAGAGCTGACTGATTCGACTCACATAGACGGGTTCGAATCTTCTTTGGCGGTGCGTTGGTTGCCGTCTTCAGATTGCAAGCCACCGTGGCATACGCGGTTGCGTCCAGTCTGTTTGGCGAGATAGAGAAATCCATCAACTTTTTCTATGAACTCTTTCTCCATGTATTTGTCACCGGGGCTATAGACATCTACTCCAAAGCTGGCCTGCACACACAGCCTCACATCGCCCGCCTGAATTGGGGACTGCTCAATAATCAGGCGTAACCTGTTGGCGAATCTTACTCCGGCTTTCAGGGTAGTATTGGGCAGAATAAGTATGAATTCTTCACCACCATATCGGCAGGCAATATCGAGTTGTCGAATAGTTTTATTTATCAACCCGGCAATATGGCTCAGAACAATATTACCCGCTTCATGACCGTGTTTATCATTGATGGCTTTGAAATGATCCAGGTCCATAATGATCAGGCAACAGGGTTGCCCGGAACGTCGTGTACGTTCCATTTCCAGGCCAAGGGCTCGGTTGAAATAGCGAAAATTATAAAGCCCGGTGAGTTCATCGGTCCGCACGAGCGCAGACAACTGCTTTATTTCTGCCTGCAGCTTCTGCATTTCAGAAAGATTTGGGCAATTATCATCTCCAGCCGGACACGGTTCGCCTGCTTGATGTGTTAATGTTGATTCATCAGCCATAATATTGTGGATTTTATCTTCTATTTTTCCTACGGAAGTCCCTGAATACCTACCGATTTATACCTAACTACTCCCTCAATTACAAACTCAGCTCCGAACCTTAGCACAAAGGAAGAAAAGCAAAAACCAATTCTGTCCAAAAATGAGAACTGTTGAGCAGTTCAATTGCCGCCTGCCCAGGCTGGCAATTCTCCTAAAACCCCAAAAGTGAGATCTCCCAGAGTATATACAAAGATTGTCAACAGTAGCACAGAAAGTAAATCAAGCCAGATTCCAGCGACCACCATCTTCATTATCGGCACCCGGCCAGATCCGTACACAATCGCATTGGGTGGCGTAGAGACTGGTAGCATAAAAGCGCAGGATGCGGCCAGCGTAGTGGGAATCATGAGCAACAGCGGATGGGCTTCGATGGCCTGCGCCAAACTCCCCATGATTGGCAGCGAAAGCGAAATAGTTGCAGTATTGGAAGAAATCTCCGTTAGTGCAGTAATGAATCCTACCGTACTCATTACAATCACCAGTGGGCTGGCATCTCCCAATACGGCCTGTAACTGACCTGCGATGTAAGTCGATAATCCCGACGTACCAAAACCCTTTGCTATGGCCAGTCCGCCACCGAAAATAAGCAGGATACCCCAGGGTACCTTTTTCGCATCGTCCCAATCCATCAGTCGTCCGCCCAATTGCTTGCTGGCAGGTATAATAAACAACGTCAGCGCAACGGCGATCGAAACAGTGCCATCATCAATGTAGGTACTAACCGGTGCCGAGCCAAAAAACGCGATGAGGGCATCCAGATAGTAACTCCAGCCGTGCACCAGCGCGTCGGCACCAAATAGATTGGCGGTTCGGGTCATCCACAGGAATGCCGCCGATGCGAAGACAATCGCCACTCTTTTCTCTTCGATCGACATCGCACCCAGCTTATCGATCTCGCCGCGGATAAATTCCTGACCGCTAAAGGGAGTTGTAGCTGGTAGCGGAAAGATAAACCGGGTAAGTGCAATCCAGGCTATTACCAAATAGACCGCACTCATGGGCAAGGCGAACAGCATCCAGGTGGGGAAACTGATAACCGGAGCTTCCGGAAAAAGCTGCCCCAGTTGAGTGATAAGCACACCGTTTGGCGGCGTTCCTATAAGCGTCGCAAAACCACCGATGGAGGCAGAATAGGCAATTCCCAATAGTAAATTCAGCGAAAAGTTCTCCGCCTTCGAGTCGACTGTCCCCCCTTCAGCTACTATCTTCCGGTTGAGTTCCTCATACAGCAAGATCAGGGACAGGCCTATCGGCAACATCATCATGGCTGTCGCGGTATTAGACAGCCACATCGACAATCCACCGGTTGCCACCATGAATCCGAGAACCAGACGATGGGGCTGGCCACCGATAATTCTTAAAATGTGCAACGCAATGCGTTTGTGCAGATTCCACTTTTCCACTGCAATAGCAATGATAAAGCCGCCCATAAACAGCAATATAATCCAGCTCATATACTGGCTGGCTACACTGGGGAAGACGATATCGAAGTCGGCAGGAGTCAGACCATTACTGATGGATGCGGTAGAGAAGTCAATGTTATTCGCTGCCGAAATTTCCCTGCCTCGCATAATCCCCATAACGGGAAATAACACGATGGGTAGCAAGGCGGTAACCGGCAGTGGAATGGCTTCGGTTATCCACCAGATTGCCATGAGGAGGATGATGGCGGCCATTCGGGTAACCGCCGGATTGGCCGGATCCAGATCGACAAAAACCAGCATCAGAACGAACAGGGTCGGGCCAAGCCATAGCCCTATTTTACTTCGTAGCGGTAGCGTCTTGTCCTCAGTTTCGATATTGGCTGCGAGTTCCGTCATTTGTCATCCCTTTCTGTCATGTTGCTATCTATTTCCGCTACTTTGCCGGTCGAATTAAAATATCTCAGCCAGAAAATTACTCACAGATTGATACGCTCTTTTTTCTGCTACTGGATTATACACAATGCCAAAATCAGGATTGTTTGCCTTGGGATTAGTGAAGGCATGCAGGGTGCCTCCGTAGGCATGAACTTGCCAATCTGCCCCTGCCGCAGTCATCTCCTTCTCAAAATCCAACACTTGCTCAGGTGGTACCATGGGATCATCGTGACCATGTAAACACAGTACCCTGGCCGTGATGGCTTCGTTGGCCACGTCTCCCGGTGCGAATATGCCGTGTATGCTGATGACACCGGAAATGTCTGCGCCTGAGCGTGCCAATTCCAGCACGCACATGCCACCGAAACAGTAACCCATCGCTGCTACCCTGCTGCTGTCAACCTGGGGCAAGGCGCGTGCGGCGACCAGTGCTGCAGTGATACGTTGACGCAATACAGCGCGATCAGATGCCAATGGGTTCATCAGCGCGGCATTGCCGTCCGTGTCATTATCGGAACCGAATACGCCTTTACCGTACATATCAAGCGCAAATCCGACATAGCCCAACTCAGCTATACGTTCTGCCGCATCGCAGGCCAACTGGCGTCTACCGCTCCAGTCATGCGCCACAAGAACCACCGGGCATGGCTCCGCAGATTCGTTATAGGCCAGGTAAGCTTCCAGCACGGTGTCGCCATCGTTGTAGTCAACTTTTTCAATGTTCATTAGCTATTCCCGTTGTTATTCTGTCTGCTTTATTTTAATTCCGGCTTTAGTGGGACATCTGACGCTTTCTTCCGGGCTATCTCCTCCAAAGTACTCTCCAGTGCAAGAAATCGTTCTGCCGTTGCTGGATGGGTAGAGGTGTGACCAGAGGCAATGTTGGCAGGACTCTCTACCGCCATGCGGCGCCAGAAATAGGTAGCACCATCGAGGTCCATTCCGGAATTGGCCAATACGTACATCCCCACATAATCGGCTTCTGCTTCAAAATCCTGGGAATAAGCCTGCCCGGTTAGCTCGCCGAAGTAACCATTGGTATCCCAGCCCTGCGTACGTGCCGCGATATCAACGACCGAACCCAACCAGTAATTTTGCTGGCGCTTGTCAATATGATCCATGATGTTATGGGCCAACTCATGGGCCATCACCAGGGCCAGTTCCTTGTCATTGTCTGTAAAGCGCAGCATGCGGCGGGTAATGAATACGCTGGACCCATCGGCATAGGCATTAAGCTCATCGGTCAGCACCAGATGTATGGCGTAATCACAAATTGCTATTGGCTCGATGGTAAATTCCAGTGCTTCTTCACCGCGCTGCACGCCCAGTATTACGGATGAAGAATTGCCGAGTTCCTCTTCCAGTAGATTACGAAACACAGTGCCGGCATTGGACCCGGTAATAAGCGGATTACTATTTACTGAGGTGATGATATCTTTATTTCTCACCCCGGCAGTGGCGGCGGGCCCATCGCTAACTACACCGATAACGGTAACAGATGCACCGATGGACAACTCCCGAGCCGAGCGCTGAAAATCTTCTTCAAATTCAAATCCGGTAGCTACGGCCATACCGATACTGTTAATGACATTGGAACCGCAGAGTTCAGTTGCACCTTGCAAGATAGGAAAACTCACATCCTGAATTCTGCTTTCATCCGCCAGCGTCTGCTCAAGCGCAATAGTGCGCTGAATAAACCTTTCTTCCAACACCGCCCGGGAATCAACTTCTGCGCGTGGGGTAACCGTCGATGCACATCCGATTAACAAGAGCAGAGCAATTGCAAGCAATCGTTTAAACAAAGAGAGCAACTCCATGTGCTGAATTTACAGCAATTCCAATACGGCTTCGGCATCACTGACTGTAATTTCACCTGGTGATTCTTCAATACCCAGTTGAGTCACCGTGCCATCCTCGACGATCATGCTGAAACGCAGGGCCCTGTGTCCCATACCAAAACCACTGGCATCGAGTTCGAGACCAAGGGCGCTGGTGTACTCGCCATTCCCGTCGGCCAGCAGCAGGATTTCCTCGGCATTTTGTGCCTTACCCCAGGCTCCCATAACGAAGGCGTCGTTCACCGACATACAGGCAATTGTGTCCACACCCTTGGCCTTGATGGCATCAGCATTTACCACATAACCTGGCAAATGGGTCAGTGAACAGCCCGGCGTGAATGCCCCGGGGACCGCAAAGAAAACCACCTTCTTACCTGCGAATACCTCATCGGTACTCATGTCAGTGGGGCCGTCTGCGGTCATCACCTTGAAATTTCCGGCCGGTATTGTGTCTCCTACCTGTATCGTCATGCTAGATTCTCCTGAATCTGTCAGTTCGTAAAAGTTCTTCAATATAGCAAAATTCAGCGGCACATACTAAGGCACCTCTGATTAATGGCATAAGGCAACACGGAGCGCCCCATGCTATTGGGTGAAATATGGGTTAGCATTCCAGCAGTTCACTTGGAGAGTGCAACATGGACACTATTTTTTTCTGGGCCTCCAAGCTGGTATGGCTGTTGATTTCACCCGGTAGTGTGATCGTTTTGCTGGGGCTGTTTGCCTGGCTCAGCCTGATGCTAGGCTGGCAGCGCCTGTCACGCAATCTGTTCATTGTGCGCGCTGCTATTGATGGTAATCGGTTTCCTGCCCCTGGGCGACTGGCTCATCTCACCATTGGAAAGTCGCTTCACACACAACCCGGCTCTGCCAGAACAGGTCGATGGCATTATCGTGCTGGGCGGCGCTCTCGCGCCGAAACTGTCAGCCACCTGGGATCAGCCTGAACTGGGCGGGGGTGCCGACCGACTCACAACATTCCTGGCCCTGGCCCGGCAATATCCGCAAGCAGAGCTGGTATTCACCGGTGGCAGCGGCAGCCTCACAGATCAGGAGTTTAAGGAGGCGGTTGCCGTGGAAGGTTTGTTTAATCAACTGGGCCTGAAGGACCGTGGGGTAATTTACGAGAGCGAGTCTCGCAATACATTCGAAAATGCAGTCTACACCAAGGAATTGATGCAGCCCGGTGACGGAGAAAACTGGGTATTGATTACCTCAGCTTTTCATATGCCCCGTTCCATCGGTATATTCTGTGGCCTGGACTGGCCGGTATTTCCCTACCCGGTAGACCACCAGGCCGACAAGGATGATTTATGGCGAGTGGAGCTGGGCTTTGGCGGGCATCTGGGTATGCTGGATCTAAGCATCAAGGAATGGGTAGGATTATTTGCCTACCGAATTACCGGGCGAACCAGCCAGCTACTGGCAGGGGAGACTACTTACTGTGGGGCTGAATCGAGTTAGAAAATGTCCCGTAGTCGATTGCCCAGCTCTTCCACGGTGTTTTCTACCGTATCGCCAATCTTCTCTACGCCCTCCTCCAGTTTTTCCCCAACATTCTCGGTAAGTTCACCAATATCCGGGATATTCTACTGTCAGTATCGAGGTACTCAAGGCAGTCAGCACTCTTCTGCTCGCTTCGGCAATGGAAACAGAATCGCCGGCCTGGCCGATGTTTTGCAGATGGACATCAGGCAAAGCGTATTGGCGCAGAGATGGCTGCGGCAACCAGCGTGACCTGCGGGTCCAGCATCTGAAAATCCTTCACTATAACTTCGGTGCCTGGGCCTGACTCCTGCGTCTCGGCAGCCGTAGTGCTGGATGTGGAACCGGTATCGGATAAATTACTCAGTAATGCTCTTATATTGTCAGTCGTAATCCGGTTCTCGTAAGTCACTTGTGGGTTGGTAACGACAACGCTGTTGACCAGAATTACCTCAGAAAACACCGTGCTCAAATCCAGATCTATCGCCAGAGCACCAAGCTCGATCGCATAATCTGAGTTAAAACCTTCTGGGTTTTGAATCTTCAGACCGTTTATGCTCCCGGTCCCATTGAGGGGTGAGATGGAAACCGATGCAACAGTAACCTCGGTCCCTAACACTTGTGATCCGGCAATTTCGATACCATTCTTCACCAGGGAATCGAAATAGTAAAAACCACCGCCCACAGCGAGGAGTAGTAGCAGTGAAATGGTGATAAGTGTTTTTTTAATCATGCTGATACCTCAGTTCAATCAGTTTTCTGCCCCTCTGGTGTCACTCCGGCTAATCCGGTACCTACAATTTGTCCGATCCAATCCAGATGACTGGAGATACGTTCATAAACCGCTACTGCACCGTATTTACCCTGAGTCTCCTCGCTAAAGCCAGCAGTCACCAACTCGCCCACCGCGACCCCGGCCAGAAACTGACCAGATGCGGTCTCAATCAGAGCTGGCCCACCACTGTCACCGAGACCGGGTACCCCTTCCAGATCCAGAGCCTGGTTCGCTGACAGGCGTGGATCTTCGAACTCAAACTGTAGCATACCCTCTGCCCTGGTAATGCGGTTCTGCGCCAGTCGTAATTTGCCATCGTCGTACTCGCGACCGGTTGTTCCCAGGCCATAAAATCCCCAGCCCAGTATGCTTACGGTTTTACCCAGCTCATCGTCACTCAAATGCAGAGGGATGGGTCTTGGGAAAGGAACGGGCTCACTGAAATGCAGCAGGGCCAGATCCACATCGTTGACAGAATCTTCGCCGTATTCCGGATGCACCACCATACGGTCGATTATCTGCGCTCTGCCGGCAAGAGTAACAGCGAACCGGCTTTCATCCTGCAAACTTCTGGCAAGCGAAGTCTCCTGCCCACAATGGGCTGCGGTAATAGCCCAACTTTCATGAATGAGGGTAGCGACGCAGACCTTACGACTTCCCTGTTCCTCCAGATAAAAAACTGCCGGATACAGACTGGCATCAATCACGTATCTTGAAATCCCATTATCGTGACGCGTAATGATGGCGTGAGAATTCAATGTCACCGATATAACCAGCAACAGCAGCGCCAATCGACAGGGGAATCTATCCTTCATTATTGCGCTCCCTTACACGCCTGAGTCGCCTCAGGTTTGGTTTGTACGCTGGCTTACGCGCCATCTTAAACAATGTAATCATACGCAGCACTAACACCACAATTGCCAGCACCACAAAAACCATGATGCTGACTGCCAGCCACTGTTCAGGGCTCCAATTCAAAGTACTAATCCAGTCTGCTAACACAATGTCCTGTTCTGGAACTCAAGCTTAGTTTCCATTTGCAAGATCTGCCACCCATTGCTCAATAGTATGAATGCGTTCCCACGGATCATCAAGTTCCAGCAATTGCTGTTTCTTATCCACCGCGATGGGTATCAAATCGCTCAGGCGCCAGCCCAGCTCCCACAAATTATTATAATCAATATCCAGATGCATTTTTTCGACCAGGGGGTGCTGTTCAAGATTATGCAGGAGATCTGTCAGCGGCTGAAATTGCTCGTTCAGCTCTATTTTATCTTTGCCAAAGTTATCAACCGGGCTATAGGTCACATTGGCCATAAGCAGACCACTATCCACCTGCCAGCAGTCTTTAACTATGATTTTTTGCGTCCCTTCAACGGTAATGCCTAATAAGCCATTGCCAAGCTGATCCCAGTCGATGATGTGTACAAAGGTGCCGATTCGATATACGGTTTGTTTGGCACCAGGCCTGATTGCCTCTTCACCCTCCTTTAACAGACAGATTCCAAATCCTGTATGCAACCGCAGGGATTCCTTGACCAGATCAATATAACGCTGTTCAAAAATTTGCAATTCCAGATGCCCGCCAGGAAACATGACGGATTTCAGCGGGAAAAGAGCAATTTCTTGTACATCATTCATAAGCAGTTTTAATTGCTCCCGAGTTCATTCAACAGCTTGCTATGTATTCCGCCGAAACCACCGTTACTCATGATGACAATATGATCCCCCGCCCTGCTATTTACTTTTAGATAATCCACTATGCCATCGACCTCGTTAAAAATTTCACCTGGCACCTTGCTGTCTGCAACCACTCGGTCAAGATCCAGACCGGTCTCGTCCGGTTTGAACCACAGTGTCATATCTGCAACCGTACAGGACTCTGCCAGTTGGCTTTGATGCACTCCCATCTTCATCGTGTTGGAGCGCGGCTCAATAACGGCGATCAACCGGCTTGGGGCTGAGTTATTGCCCAGTTTCGCCTGCATGCCTTCAAGGGTCGCCGCTATGGCAGTCGGGTGATGGGCAAAATCATCATAGACTGTTACACCGCCGACTTCACCACGTAGTTCCAGTCGCCGTTTTACGCCCTGGAACTCTTCCAGCGCAGAACAGGCCGTGGCAAGCTCAACACCGGCATGGTGGGCCGCGGCGATGGCAGCCAGCCCATTGCTCACATTGTGCCTGCCCGTTTGTTCCCAGCGCACTGTACCGCGACTTATCATGTTGCCCATCGTCGCGTCACCGTACCGGGCCACTTCAAATTCACCGCCGTCAGGGCTGAGCAGAGTTCCATTCCAGAAAGTGCCGCCATCGGCTACTATTTGCTTACACCGCTCCTCGGCTATGCCAATGCCGAATTGTTGGCGCGGAGTCCAGCAACCACCATGCAACACTTCCTCGATATGAGCGTCTCCGATAGGCGAAAGAATCAGCCCGTTACCCGGAATCGTTCTTACCAGATGATGAAACTGGCGCTGAATATCTTCCAGACTGGCAAAAATATCCGCGTGATCAAATTCCAGATTATTGAGAATAGTAGTGCGCGGCGCATAGTGAACAAATTTAGAACGCTTATCGAAAAAAGCGCTGTCATATTCATCCGCTTCGACAACGAAAAACGCCGAATCACCCTTATCTGCAGAACATTGAAAATTATTGGTGACGCCCCCGATGAGATAGCCGGGCTTCATGCCGGCGTATTCCAGTATCCAGGTCAGCATCGCACTGGTCGTGGTTTTACCATGGGTTCCGGCCACGCCTAGCACCCATTTATCCTTGAGAATCCACCGCGCCAGCCACTGGGGTCCTGAGTAGTAATCGATGCCACTGTTAAGTACATACTCGACCGCCGGATTGCCCCGGGAAAGTGTGTTCCCGATTACTACCAGATCAGGATGAGGCTTGAGGTGAGCGGCATGATAACCCTCGTCGAGGACGATTCCCTGCTCCTGAAGTTGCGTGCTCATTGGCGGGTAAACATTCGCATCGCTGCCGCTTACTGTGTGGCCCAACTGCCTGGCCAGCACCGCCAGGCTGCCCATGAAGCTGCCACAAATGCCGAGAATGTGAATATGCATATCACGGTCCGTCTATTCTTCAAAATGCAGCGGGCAGGCACCCACTTGTCATCTAGCTGGCGCCCATCCATAAATAGCGCGTACTGCGAGCGTGTTTATAGCATAAAATTTCATCAGGATTAGAGTTTTCAGGACACGATAGTGCTGATCCCCCTGACTATTTATTGATTTGCATTCAATCTTGATCCAGGGTTTGCGGAAAAATTGACCCGGTCATACTGAGTAATTTCAGGGCATAGCGGCATTGTTACAGGGTCAATATTCAATGCAACTATGCAGAGCTGGTGGGGTAATTCTCAGTGCAAATCAACAAACAGGTTAAGCAAAACCGTGATTCACGTGCTAACGACTCATAACAAACAAATCAAAAGCGTTAGGAACCTAACCCGCTTTTGAACACACCTCAATCTACCAAAGAAGAGGTGTGAAATGGCAAGACGAAAGCATTACATTTATTACGATGACA
>PBTO01000158.1 GCA_002726595.1 Gammaproteobacteria bacterium
AAATCAATGTAATGATTCTGGAAAAAGCGTTGACCCTTGAACTCGCTCACTTCGAGGATGCCGAGTATTACGACAAGCTGGTCAGAGCGCGGCGCGAGGCCTCAAGCCGACCTCTCAGCCTGGTAATAAAAACTTTCAACCTGATGCGTGACGTGATTGCCCTGGTCACCATAGGCGGCTGGTTATATCAATTTTCACCCTACGCTGTCTTGCTGTTGGGAGTCGCTGGAGTGCCAGCCTTCGTAGCAGAAGCAAAATTTTCCGGAGAAGCATTTCGAATTCACCGGCGCCGATCTGCCGAGCGGCGCATGCAAATCTATCTGGAAATGGTCTTAACCAGGGAAGACGGTGTGAAAGAAGTAAAGTTATTGCAACTGGGCAGGCTTTTTCTGCAACGTTATATCGACATATTTAAGAATATATACCATGAGGACAGAGACCTGGTAATTCGCCGCGGGTTTTGGGGTTATATTCTCGGGCTATTTGCCAGTGCCGCGTTCTACTTCGCTTATGGTTGGGTAGGCTTTGCCGCAATCGCAGGTGCCGTGACAATAGGTCAAATGACCATGTACATTGCACAGTTTCGTCTGGGGCAATCAGCAGTGACTAACAGTCTCACCTCGATCAACGGGATGTATGAAGATAACTTGTACCTGTCAAACTTGACCGAATACCTTGAGCATAAAATTCCAGAGCAAACCGGTGAAAAATCCGCAGGACCAGACCCGGCTGATGGTATTCGTTTTGAGAATGTGAGTTTCTCTTATCCGGGGAGTGAAATCCCAGCGCTGCAAAATATTAATTTGCACATAAGGCCAGGGGAAAGTCTGGCTATCGTGGGCGAAAATGGCAGCGGTAAGACTACACTCATTAAATTGCTGACACGCTTGTACAAGCCATCTGAAGGGACAATTTATCTTGATGGCATGCATCTAAATGATTGGGACATCGAGGCGCTCAGGCAGAAAGTTGGTGTGATATTTCAGGACTTCGCTCGCTACCAATTGATTGTCGGGGAAAACATTGGCATTGGGGATGTCGAGAATATCGCGGATGAATCTCGCGTATCTGATGCGGCCATGAAAGGCATGGCAGACAGCTTCATCAAGGATTTTCCCAACGATTACAACACCCAATTAGGCACCTGGTTTAAAGATGGTAAAGAGCTGTCCGGTGGTCAGTGGCAGAAGATTGCCCTGTCCAGAGCGTTCATGCGCAGTCAGGCTGACATACTCATACTCGATGAACCCACCGCTTCTATTGACGCAAAAGCCGAGGCTGAAATATTTGCCCACTTCCGCGACCTTACGGAGAACAGAATATCGATCATCATTTCACATCGTTTCTCCACCGTGAGAATGGCCGACCACATAATTGTGCTTGAAAAGGCTGAGATTATGGAGCAGGGGGCTCACCATGAATTGCTCGAAGCAAAGGGGCAATACGCCACTTTGTTCAATCTGCAGGCAAAGGGATACCAGTAGCAAATGTCCGGGTTATTGTTCTATTTCCTGGTTGGTTTGTTAGTCTGTTTCGTCGGAACAATTCCCTTTGGACCTATCAATCTTACCGTTGTTAAAACTACTGTTGACCTGAATAAAACGCGCGGGCTGGAAGTGGCACTTGCAGCATCACTGGTTGAAATCCTCGAAGCATTGGTTGCAATCAGTTTTGGTGCGGTAATCAGTATCTACCTTGAATCCAGCTTGTCAATACGCCTATTCATTGCCATCGCTTTCATCGCTCTGGGTATTATCGTGTTAACCAGAAAATCCAGAGTTGACCCTATAAATGACTCTGCTGTTGAACCTGATTACACCGTTTCGCAATTCAAAAAGGGGCTCATTGTCGCTGCGCTGAATCCCCAGGCAATCCCTTTCTGGATTTTTGCACTGGCTGCCATCAGTCAGTATTTTGTATTTGAATATGTTGGTATCTATCTGATCGGATTTCTCGCTGGTGTGTTTGCGGGAAAACTAATTGCGTTGTATGGCTTTATTATTGCGAGTAACTATTTGAAGACCCACGTTCAGCAGAGTAGTCTGATGGTAAATCGTTTGTTGGGTGGTATATTGATTCTCATCGGGATCAGTCAGGCGTGGAATGTTCTTCTGAGGTAACATGCATTGCTATAGCTGTGCGCTTCAGATCACGCAGAGGCCATATGCAATTAATCAGAGGTGCCTTAGATTCAACCAGGGATTTTTTGATGTCTGATTTCAGTGAAATAAAAAAAGCAAAAGCGCTGCGGGAGATCACCCGCTCGAGGAGCCGGTTATTCGTTTGCGTTTTTACCTTGCCCGTTTACATTCTGGCATTGTGGGCCTTACTCAATAACGGCCGAGACATCATTGGCTTCATGTTTTTTTACATGTGTCTGTATGCTATTTTTGCAATCAATATGGCATCGAAGCGCTGCCCCGACTGCGGCAAACAGTTTTTTGTCAAAGTATTTTTACTCAATGTTATCACTAAAAATTGCGTGCACTGTTCGTTGCCCTACGATTGAGCACGGGCGGGCTTAGTTTTTTAACATCCGCAGCAGCTCCAGAATTTTCGGTGGCTGTCCGGTTCTCAAAACCCCCAGGCGAAAGACCTTCCCTGACAACCACGCTACCAGAACAATGCTGGCAACCAGCAACAGGGTAGTTCCGATGATATCCACCATTGGAGGGTCTGCCGCCGCCCTGTTCATCATCAGGTAAGGTGTGAATGGAGGGAACCAGGACATCGCCCTGACAATCGTGTTATTGGGGTCTGTTATAACAAAGACCATCATTGCAACTGGAATAATCTGAATCAGTATCATGGGCATCATCAGTGCCTGCGCTTCCTTTAAGGTGTTACACAAGCTGCCGATGGCCAGGAAGATTCCAGAGTAGAGTGCGTAACCGGCAAAGTAATAAAATACAAACCAGGGAATTAGCTCCGCCCCGAGTATTATTTCCAGTATCTGTGAGATGAGCTCGGTTTCAGTACTTTCGTAGAATGTCAGAAACAGGAAAAATGACAGGAGCCAGATTCCAATCGTAGTTAAACCCGCCATGCCGATACCAATCAGTTTGCCCAACATGAGTTCGTCTGCAGTTACCGACGCTAGCAGGACTTCGATAATGCGATTGGATTTCTCTTCAATGGTATTACTCAGCAAGTACTGTACATTTTGCATCAGCGAAATAAACATCAGGTAGACGAAACCGATGGGTGCAAACTGTCTGAACGTGTCAGCCACACTCACGGCCTCTTCCCCCTCTTCAGCGGTGGGATCGAGTCTGCTCAGTGGCATGCGGGTGCGCAGTACATTTCGAACGCGTTGGGTGTCTAAACCAAGAGTTGCATATTCATTGCTTCGAATTGCGGAATTTATACTGCTTTCAATTGCGTCGGGCAGCCTGGAGTCGGTTAGATTGCGCGCCCAATACTGAATTCCCGACTGTGCAGTAGGTGTCTGAGGAATAGCACCGGGGCGCTGAATAGATTGATTTACATCTTCCGGTATTAATATCAAAGCGAATAAAGAAGCACTTTCATCGTTGACTCTTAGCTCTCTGTCACCCGATAAATACGGGCGTAGCTGTGCAATGACTTCTGCTGCCGGGGCAGACGCATCGATGCCATCCGGTAAGCTAGCTTCTATGAACTGTGAATCAGGCTGCTCAAAGGGGGGCGCATCTTCTTCCAGGTAGGGGCTCGCCATTGTCAGTGCAAAATTGAGCCCACCACTTTCCAGACACTCATCCAGCGCTGCAACCTCGTCCGCATCCACATCATCAACCAGTTGATCGGCTGCCGAGGATGCATTTGCGGCAGTTAATTCAAGATCAGCTTCTTTTCGGTGCTCCAGAATATAGGTAACAAAAGCCTGCAGAATTCTGCGTTGATGATCCCGATCAATCGCTGTTTGTACTGCCTGGTCATAATCGCCCGACTGATCGATGAGGATGTAGTAACGAGTAGGCGTGGCCTGTGACAATGCGGTCTGTAGAAAATACATGGTGCCGAATATCAAAGGAAAAATCAGCACACCAATCCAGAAGCCCTTGGTCTTTACGTTTTCCATGTATTCGCGTCCAGCAATTAAGCGAATCATCCTCATCTGAACTCATGCTCCCTGGCTTCGTCGCCTACCAGGTGAACAAACACATCGTGTAAACTCGGCTCGCTAAATTCAAACCGGTTGAGCTTGATGTCGTTCTCGAAACACTGCTGCAGAATATCCTGGGGATCTGCCTGTTCGCTAACGCGTACCTGCCAAAGGTTGCTGGTGCTGCCGTCGTCGTTGGTTTTGAAAGGTGAAATATCTTCAACACCTTTAACGGCTCTCAAACTGTCAACGTCATCTGCTGTTTCAATGAATACGCGGCGGGGCAAGGTGGCTTTGGCCTCAGCCAGGGTACCATCAAAGATCTTCTTACCCTTGGCAATAAGCAAAATGTGATCACATAACCGTTCCGCGTGCTGCATCACGTGCGTTGAAAAAATCACCGTCTGGCCATTGGCTGCCATCTCATTGATCAGATCTTCCAGTACTGATTGATTCACCGGATCCAGCCCGGTAAAAGGCTCATCGAGAATCACCAGTTCGGGTTCATGGGCAACGGCGGATAGCACCTGTACTTTCTGACTCATGCCCTTGGACAATGCCTCTACTTTTGCTTCGGCAAAATCTTTCAAGCCATATTTCTCCAGCAGACTCCAGGCCTGATCTCTAGCAGTTTTCTTTTCCATGCCCTTTAGCATGGCGAAGTACTGGATGATGGCCCAGACTTTCATCTTTTTATAAAGGCCTTTTTCTTCGGGAAGGTAACCAATTCGGTTTCTGACATTCAGCGCCGATGGCTGCCCCAATATTGAGATGGAACCTGAGCTTGGTTTGAGGATTTCCAGAATCATCCGGATAGTGGTTGTCTTGCCCGCACCATTGGGGCCGAGAAAGCCATAGATGGCACCCCGGGGAATGGATAGACTTACATCATCTACCGCCGTGAATTCGCCGTAGCGCTTGACTACATTGTTAAGACTTAGCACAGATTCATTCATCTAACGGGGCTCTGTTTGAATGGCTCGGTTAAATAGGGTTAATTCGACAATTTCTGTGAATGTCGCAAAGACAGGTACTGTGGCACTAACAACGACTAAGATACTTGTCGATTTCCACTGCAGCTAGGCGACCCTCATCGATTGCTCTGACCACCAGTGACTGGCCGCGTCTGCAATCACCGGCGGCAAATACTTTTGCGCTACTGGTTTGAAAAATTTTGTATTCTGCCTGATAGTTTGAGCGGCCGTCCAGCTCCACATTCAAGGGTTCCGAAACGTAGTGTTCAGGCCCGAGAAATCCCATCGAAAGAAGGATAATATCGGCTTCCCAAAATTGTATTGTGCCAGGTATCTCTTTAAAGCTTTTGTTAACTTCAACGGTATTAATTCCTAACAATGATCCCTTGTCGTCACGGACAAATTCCTTGCCAGAAATTGAATAGACACGCGGGTCCTTACCGAATCTAGCCGCTGCTTCTTCGTGACCGTAGTCAACCCGGTATATGATTGGCCACAGCGGCCAGGGATTGTTATCAGCCCGGTCAATCGGCGGTTTGGGCATGATTTCGAAATTCACCAGTGACTTGCATCCGTGTCTTAGTGACGTGCCGATACAGTCGGTCCCGGTGTCACCTCCGCCTATGACAATGACATTTTTGTCTTTGGCACTAAGGTAGTTGCCGTCATCGAGATTTGAATCAAGCAAACTCTTTGTGCTCTTACGCAGAAACTCCATCGCAAAATAAACCCCATCACCTTCCCGGTGAGGGATGTTCAGATCGCGGGGCAATGTGGCGCCGGTAGCAAGCAGCAACGCATCTGACTCATCCCGCAGTGTTTCTACGGCAATGCCATGCTCGCCTGAGCCGCCGACATCGGCGTTGACGATAAACGTAACGCCTTCTTCTTCCAGTAGTTTGACCCGGCGTTCGACCACTTTTTTCTCCAGCTTCATATTGGGTATGCCGTACATCAATAATCCACCGACTCGTTCAGCTCTTTCATACACCGTGACTGCATGACCTGATTGATTTAGTTGTGCCGCCGCGGCCAGGCCAGCGGGTCCTGAACCTACTATGGCTATCTTCTTGCCGGTGTGCTCTTCAGGTGGCCTGGCGACTATCCAGCCCTTGTCAAAGCCCTTATCTACAATGGCGCATTCGATATTCTTGATGGTGACCGCAGGATTGTTTACGCCGAGTACACAGGCACCTTCGCAGGGAGCCGGACACACGCGGCCGGTAAATTCGGGAAAATTGTTTGTTTTATGCAGCCTGTCAAGCGCTTCTTGCCAGCGATTGTGATAAACCAGATCATTCCATTCGGGAATAAGATTATAAACCGGGCAGCCGTTATCAGATTGACAAAAAGGCACGCCACAATCCATACAACGCGCACCCTGGGTAGTCAGGTGACCGTCGTTGTGAGAAGTATAAATCTCCTTGTAATCGATCAGCCGCTCTACCGGGTTGCGGTAGGGTTCTGTCGCGCGATCAAATTCTTTAAATCCTGTCGGCTTGCCCATCTCTCTTTATATAGCTTCCAAAGGGTGCGTTAGTTCTCTAGTGTTCAAAATCGCCAGACGCTTAATTTGCTCTTACCAGGGTCAGTTTCGGCTTGTGTTCACGCTCGGCAAGAACACGTTTGTAATCAGTTGGCATCACTTTCAAAAATTCTCCAATCGACTGATTCCAGTTTTCCAGGATTTGTTTCGCCACGGTCGATTCAGTGTACTTAAGATGATTGCCGATCAGTGTTTTGAGCTCTAGAATATCTTCCGGGTCGCTGAGTGATTCCAGTTCGTATGAATCCATGTTGCAGCGCTTGGGGAAATCACCAGCAGAGTTCCAGACATAGGCGATACCACCACTCATGCCGGCACCGAAGTTTCTTCCAGTCGTTCCCAATACCACGACTCGACCACCGGTCATATATTCACAACCATGATCGCCGATGCCTTCCACGACCGCACTGGCGCCACTGTTTCTTACCGCGAATCGCTCGGCGACTATGCCGCGAATATAGGCCTCACCACCGGTTGCGCCATAGAGCATTACATTACCGGCGATGACGTTTTCTTCGGCCTTGAAACTGCTGTTTTTCGGAGGATAAAGAATAATCTTACCACCTGACAATCCCTTCCCGGCGTAGTCGTTGGCATCGCCCTCAACGGTCAGGGTTATTCCTTTGGCTAACCACGCACCGAGACTCTGGCCGGCAGACCCGTTTAGTTTTATATTGATGGTGTCATCGGGCAACATGTCCTCTTTCCAGCGTTTTGCCAGTTTGTTGGAAAGCATGGTGCCAACTACCCGATTCGTGTTGACTATCTCGTGTTCTATGTTGACTTTCTCGCCAGTTTGCAAGGCGTTACTGGCCAAGCGGATTAGTTCATTATCCAGTGCCTTATCGAGGCAATGATCCTGCTCTTTGGTCTGATAAAATTCGGTGTCATTGAAAATAACTTTTGCCGGTTCCAGCATGGCGCTCAGATCAAGACCGCTGGCTTTCCAGTGGTTGATTGCCTCATCGGTGCTGAGCAAATCAACCCTCCCGATCATCTCGTTCACTGTTCGCAGGCCCAGTTTTGCCATGATGTTGCGTAATTCTTCTGCAACCATAAAAAGATAATTAACAACGTGCTCGGGTTTGCCTTTGAATTTTTTGCGCAATTCTACGTCCTGGGTGGCTATTCCGACTGGGCAAGTATTTAGATGACACTTTCGCATCATGATGCACCCCAGAGTGATTAACGGGGCAGTGGCGAAGCCAAATTCTTCGGCACCCAGTAACGCGGCAACAGCAATATCGCGCCCGGTTTTGAGTTGACCGTCGGTCTGCAATACCACACGCGAGCGCAGATTATTCATCACAAGCGTTTGATGGGTTTCTGCTATCCCCAGTTCCCAGGGCAAGCCCGCATGCTTGATTGAAGTCAGAGGCGAAGCACCGGTCCCTCCATCGTGTCCGGCAATGACCAGATGATCAGTCTTGGCCTTGGTTACTCCGGCAGCGATTGTTCCCACGCCTATCTCCGATACCAGCTTAACACTGATGCGTGCATCTCGGTTGGCGTTCTTTAAATCATGAATAAGTTGTGCGATATCTTCGATTGAATAGATATCGTGATGCGGAGGTGGACTGATCAGCCCAACGCCCGGAGTCGAATGGCGAATACGTGCTATGGTCTCATCGACTTTACCACCCGGTAGTTCTCCACCCTCGCCAGGCTTTGCGCCCTGGGCTATTTTGATTTGTAATTCGTCTGCATTGGTCAGGTACCAGGCGGTTACTCCAAACCGGCCCGACGCAACTTGCTTGATTGCAGAACGTTTCGAATCACCATTGGCCATTGCCTCAAAGCGGTCCGGGTCTTCGCCGCCTTCACCAGTATTTGATTTGCCGCCGAGTCGATTCATGGCGATAGCCAGCGATTCATGACTCTCGGCAGATATGGAGCCAAAGCTCATGGCGCCCGTTGCAAAACGCTTTACGATTTCACTGGCGGGCTCCACTTCATCTAATTCGATCGATGTATTCACATAAGTGCGAAAATTTAACAGGCCTCGAAACGTACAGCGGCGCGTGCTGTCTTCATTGGCATGTTCGGCAAAAGCGGCATAAGCCTCGGCACTGTTATTTCGCGCGGCAATCTGCAGATTAAAAATAGTGTTTGGATTCCACATATGTGTATCGCCACCGTTGCGCCAGTGAAAATCACCGGGGTTGGTCAAGACCGGTATCAGATCACTGCGTGAGGCAGGAAAACCAATAGCATGCCGACGCGCTGCTTCCTCTATTAATACATCAAAATTCACACCCTGTACGCGACTTGCCGTACCGACAAAACACTTGGCGATAATTTCATCCGCCAGGCCAACCGCCTCAAAAATTTGTGCACCTTTGTAAGACTGCAAGGTGGAAATGCCCATTTTGGCCATGACCTTGAGCATGCCCTTGGCAACACCTTTTTTGTAGCCGGCAACCAGTGAATTTTCGTCAGAGTAGGAGCTGCCTAACAGACCTTCTTGGCTAGCCTGCCACAATGCCTCGAAGGCAAGATAGGGATTAATTGCATCGGCTCCGTAGCCAGTTAGCAGGCAATGGTGGTGAACTTCGCGCGCTTCGCCGGTCTCCAAAACGATTCCGATACGGGTACGCTGCCGGTTATTGATCAGGTGATGATGCACTGCACCACAGGCAATTAATGCACTCAGCGGTATGCGCGATTGTGAGGTATCGCGGTCAGTCAGAACAATGAAGGAGAAATCATCTGCAATCGCCTGTATTGCTTCGGCACAGATCCGCTCGATTGTATTCAGGTAACCGTCTTCTTCGTCCCGGTCAAAAGTAATATCGATGACCTGAGTGCGTAATCCCTGATGGTCCATGTGCTCGATATCAGCCAGCTCCTGGTTGGACAGGATAGGATGAGCCAGGCTCAATCGGTGCACCTGATCCTCGGTTGTATCCAGCAGGTTTCCCTCCGGACCAATGAAGCACTCGAGTGACATAACCACTTCTTCACGAATCGAATCGATCGCCGGGTTGGTCACCTGAGCAAAAAGCTGCTTGAAGTAATCGTAGATCATGCGCGGCTTGTCAGATAAACAAGCCAGTGCTGAGTCGTTTCCCATCGAACCGAGAGGGTCACGTGCCTGGGTCACCAGAGGCAACAACATGAATTGCATGGTTTCGGTTGTGTAACCAAACGCCTGCATGCGATGAAGCAAATTATCTGAATCCAGTGGTTTGGAGGAATTTTCATTGGCGATATCGGCCAGTGTGACTTTCTGCCTGGTCAGCCATTCTCCGTAGGGTCTTTTACCGCTGATCGCCTGCTTGAGTTCCTCATCGGGAATAAGCCTACCCTGTTCGAAATCCAGCAGGAACATCTTGCCCGGTTGTAACCGGCCTTTTAATTTGACATTGGCCGGATCGACCTGCACCACGCCAACTTCCGAACCCATGATCACCTTGTCATCGTGAGTTACGTAGTAGCGACTCGGGCGCAGGCCGTTGCGATCGAGCACGGCGCCTATGTAGTATCCGTCGGAGAATACAATCGATGCCGGCCCATCCCAGGGTTCCATCAGGGCAGAATGGTATTCATAGAAATCTTTCTTGGCCTGGCCCATATTTTTATCTGTTTGCCAGGCTTCCGGAATCATCATCATCACCGCTTCCTGCAGGGATCGTCCGGAGAGTAGCAAAAACTCCAGCACGGCATCGAAATCGCCTGAGTCAGAGCAATCGGGATCAACCACTGGGAAAATCGCTTCCAGTTTGTCGCCAAATTTATCGCTGACTACGGTACCCTGCCGGGCCGCCATTTGATTCACGTTGCCTCGCAGGGTATTGATTTCTCCGTTGTGGCTCATAAAACGATTCGGCTGAGAGCGATCCCAGGAAGGAAAGGTATTGGTACTGAAGCGCGAGTGCACCATCGCCAGGTGCGTGGCAAAATTTGGATCGGTCAGGTCTTTGTAAAAGGGAAACAACTGCCCTGGTGTCAGCATCCCCTTATAGACAATAACTTTTGTAGATAGACTACAGGCATAAAGCTGTTTGGCCTCGGCCAGCGACTCATCGCTACGCAGCCGATGGGTGAAGCGTTTACGTATGATATAGAGTTTTCTTTCAAATTCTTCGTGGCTGAGACCATCGGCAGCGGCAATGAAAAGCTGCTCGATTGCTGGCTGTGCCATGCGGGCCGCAGGACCGACATCGGCACTTTCTGCATCGATGGGGACTTCTCTCCAGCCCACCAGTTTTTGCTCTTCCTCTTCTATAATCCGATTAATGACCTTCTGACAGGTTTTTCTCTCCTTTACTCTTCGTGGCAGGAAAATATTGCCAACGGCATACTGACCAGGCTCAGGTAGATCCGCATCAAGGACTTCCCTGGCGATTTTCCTAAAGAAGCTATGCGGCAGGGCCATCAGGATGCCTGCGCCATCACCTGTATTGGCTTCAAATCCGCAACCACCGCGGTGGTCCATCCTGGAATTCAAATGGTAGGCATCCAGCATTATCTGATGGCTTGGCTGCCCTTTTATGTTGGCAACAAAACCTACACCGCAGGAATCTTTCTCCAGCGCGGGATCATACAAGCCGGTTTTTTCAGGAAAACCAAATTTAAGGGGGATCCGCTTCTTACTACTCATAGATCTCTTATTCTCATTTGCTGCAACAGCATTCCAGCGCCACTTTTAAATCCCGTTACTTCACATCCCTTCGACGGTAATACATCGCGGGTGGGGTAGCCTATTTTTATGCAAATTTGTGCTGCTTTAATTCTTACTGATAGGGCTCTGCGATTTATTTTGTCCCACTCCCGGCATAATCAGTGCCTGGTAGTGGCACCGCGGAGAGGGCCGATTACAATACCATCGCGACAGAATAAGTCAAGGTCAGAAAGTTTTTTAAACCGCGAATGAATTGGCTAACCCATTGAATTATCTAGGTTTATAGGAGGCAGAGTGATAAGAGCCTGGGAACGAGCAAGCAATGGGAAATACCAATCGAAGGCTATTGTGTAGAACTGGGATGGCACTATCTTTGCCATTATTTCGCTTACTGAAGCGGAAGCCCAGCCCGCAACGCACGCATACTGGAACCCACCAATTCACCGATACGCACGCCGACATTCATGCCTTCGCCAATTAGTGGCCACGAAATGGCCGGATAAATTGAAACAGGCGCTTGGTTTTCCACGGCCGGGCATGGATCAGTCAGTCGGAGCCCACCCGGAGATTCAATCAATTCTATTCTTCAATTAAAAGTCATTACTGCTCCACTTGGTGATCCCATTCAGCATTAAATCCCCTGCCCGAAAAACTGTAAATGATTCCCGGGCAAATAGCTGGAAACCTTGCGAATATACTACTTTGCAGCGTTGGTAGTGCTTGATATATCAAGGGAGGTGATTTAATCTAGCTCCCTTCGGTAGAAGTAAGCTAAAGTAGAAAAAGCACTCAATAATTCAACTAGGGAGGCGCAAGTAGCCCGTGAATCCAAATCTAACGCGAAGACGCTTTATAAAAGGGGTAATTGCCTCTGGCGTAGCCGCCACGTCAACTGCAGCATGGTACTCAGCCACTGGTGCTGATCGACCAGCTGGGGCCGTGGAACGTCTATTACGAATCAATGTCAACGGCCAGACTCGCAACGTCGATGTTGCGCCCCAGGAAACCCTGGCCTCAACCCTGCGCTATAAGCTGGGTCTGACGGGCACCAAGCTGGGTTGTAATCGCGGCGAATGCGGGGCTTGTACCGTACTTGTTGATGATACGCCCTACTACGCCTGCTCGATACTGACCCACTCGGTCAAGGACCAGCGCATCGAGACTGTTGAAGGTCTCGAGTTGGCAAATGGCACACTGCATCCAGTGCAGCAGGCCTTCGTCGAAGAATTATCGCCGCAGTGTGGTTACTGTACGCCAGGACAGATTATGTCAGCAGTTGGATTGCTGCGGGCTAATCCAAACCCAACCCGGGAAGAAGCACGACAAGGCCTGGCAGGTAATATATGCCGCTGTGGTTCTTATGACTCTTACCTCAATGGCGTCATGCGCGCAGCTGAAATAGGATAATTATCATGGCATATATGCATATTGGAAAAGATTTTGTTCCACCCGATGTCGTTGGCAAGGTCACCGGTCGAATCAAGTACTCCGAAGACTATGTGCGCGATGGCATGGTTTACGCCAGACTGCTAACCAGCCCCATTCCCCACGGCCGCGTAGTAAACATCGATGCGAGCGAAGCCCTGGCAATGGATGGCGTATTCGGCATTTTGACTGCTGATGATGTCTACCCGGAAGGTGAGCCTGAAAGTACCGGTGTAAAGATTCTCACTAACGAACCTACTATTGTAGGCGAGCCAATTCTCGCGGTAGCAGCGATTGATGAAAAGACTGCCGAGACAGCAATGACAAGAATCGAAATCACCTTTGAGCAATTACCTTTTGCTCTGGATCCGTTGGATAGTCTGGTTGAAGGCGGCCCGGATGCTTACACAGGGGGTAATACTTTTGTATTCCGCGAGGGTTTTGCCCAGGCCAAGTGGTCTGCCGATCAGGTAACCAGTTTTAAAAATGGCAATGAACCCACTGCCGAGCCCCAGCAAACTTGGGAATATGGTGACGTGGAAGGTGGTTTTGCTGCTTCTGACTTTGTATATGAAACAGCCTTTTCAACTGCTGGCTATCCCCATATGTCGATGGAGCCACGCAGCGCGATGGCCTATTGGGAGAATGGCAAGTGCTATCTGCATGGAACCTCCCAGAGTCTGACAGCAATAACAGCGGGCATGGCACAGATCGTCGGTGTTCCGCTGGAAGATTTTATTTTTATTAATGAAGCTACTGGAGGCGGATTCGGTCAGCGAGCCCGTGCCGGTAGTATCCCCGGCATGGCCATACCTGCCAAGTTCTCCCAGAAGATCAATCGTCCGGTGATGATGCGTGTCACCCGTGAAGAAGAATTCACCATCGGTGGTGCCCGGCAAGGCCTGCAGGGCTGGATCAAGTGTGGTTTTAAAGCCGATGGCACCATGGCGGCGATGGATATGTACTGCATTTCTGATAGCGGTGGCAAAGGTGGTGGCGGCGATGCAAATGCCGCAGCCTCTGGCGTAAGCGTGCTATATCAAACAGAAGCAATGCGTTTCAGGAACACTTCCATTGGCACGAATACCGGCCACCGGGGCGCACAACGCGGCCCAGGTGAAAACCAGATCATGGCGGTTATGTCGCCAATCATGGACCGGGCCGCAGAAGCGCTTGGTTTAGACAGACTGGAAATTCGTAAGCTCAATGCAGCACAGAATGGCGATGTGAGTGGTCCGAGAAGCCAGCCCCTTACCAGCGCCTACATGCCCGAAGCATTGGAGCAGGGTGCAGCACAATTTGGCTGGGAAGAAAGAAAGTCCCGTGCCAGACAAGTCAATGGCAGCAAAGTAAGAGGTCTTGGCATCGGTCAGGGTTATCACAATGCCGGTCGCAGTGGCCAGGATGGCATATTACGGTTGATGACCGATGGACGTCTGCAGATTCACAACGGGGTGGGCAATCTGGGAACCTATTCCTTCGCTTCTACCTCGCGCGCGGCTGCCGAGGTATTGAAAATGCCCTGGGATCGTTGTGATGTCATCGGTGGCAGAACCGATAACCATCTTCCCATGACCTCACCTCAGGATGGCAGTAACTCGATTTTTACCAACACCCGCACCAACTACGGTGCAGCACAGGATCTGTTGGCCAAGATGAAGGAAATCGCGGCGATGGATCTGGGTGGATCGCCGACGGACTATGACGTGGAAAACGAGCGAGTGCATCAAATCACTGATAACACGGTGAGCATGAGCTTTGCACAAGTCGCCCAACGTGCCATGGAATTGCGCGGTAAATTTACCGGCGAAGCGGAAGTACCGGAAGATCTGAATGCGCTGACTGCATTGTCTGTGTCCAGACTTGCCGGTTCGGCCATGATGGGTATCTACCATGATCCCCGCCACAACAATAACCCGCCTGGATTAACAGTAAGCTTTACCGAGATTGAACTGGATACTGAAACCGGTAAGTTCGAAATTCTCGATATTGTCAGTATCGCTGACTGCGGAACTGTAGTTCACCCGCAAGGCCTGGCCAATCAGTTGCGCGGCGGTGCTGTATGGGGTGTTGGCCTCTCGGCTTTGGAGCGGCATATATATGATCCGCAAAATGGCATGCCAGCCAGTACTGGTTTCTGGCAGAGCAAAATTCCAACCATGCTTGATGGGCCGGCAGAAATAGGCATTGGCTGGGTAGACCTGCCAGATCCGGAAAACCCGGTGGGCGCTCGTGGTATTGGCGAGCCCGCGCAGGGGGCCGTATCGGCTGCGTTAAACGCTGCAATATCAGATGCGCTGGGCGGACATATGTTCGATACGGCGCCTGTTACTACAGATATGATCCTTAACCAAGTAGCAGGGGGCTCCGAAACAGCGAAGCCTCTGGCGCAAAATAATTTCCGAGGTTGATATGGTAGCCACTTCACATGATGTAATGCCCGATATTGAACTTTATCAACCCACCGATGAAGCAAATGCGCTGGAACTGGCGAATACGCTGGGTAGCGATGGTTGGCTGCTGAGCGGAGGCCAGGATACCTACGGTTGGCTGAAAGACCGTAGCAAGACGCCTTCGGCAATGATTGAACTGACCAAGATTGATGCCTGGAAAGGGATCTCTGAGACTGCTGACGGGGTGGAAATTGGTGCGGTTACTACCTTGACTGAAATTGCCAATAATCCACTGATTCAATCTAGATTTGCTTTGCTGTCCACTGCGGCCGGTAAAGTAGCAAGTCCACAAATCCGCAACGTAGGTACACTTGGCGGAAATGTGGCGCAGGACGCGCGCTGCTGGTACTACCGTCGCGGTCTGGATTGTTATCGAGCCGGTGGTAATCTTTGCTATGCCGATTCACCCGAAGGCTTGAATCGGGAACACGCACTGTTTGGTGCCAGCCGCTGTGTTGCGGTGAGCCCCTCAGATACGGCTCCGGCGCTGGTTGCGCTGGATGCCACCATGGTTGTTTCCAGCACCGGTGGTCAACGTTTAATTTCTGCTGAAGATTTCTTCGTTGGTCCAGCCAGAGACATTGTCAATATGACAGTGCTGAACGAGGGTGAAATACTGACGGCAGTCAGACTGCCAAATACCTGGGCCAATGCCGAGTTCTACTTTGAAAAAGTAGCAGATAGAAATGTCTGGGATTTCGCGCTGGTGAATATTGCGGCAGCCATCAAGGTTTCTGGTGGAGTCATCGAAGATGCTCGCCTGGTTGCCGGTGCGGTGGAAGCTACTCCGCGTCGTCTGGTTGATGTAGAGAATGCGATAAGGGGCCAGCAGCGCTCGGCGCAAACGGCAGACCAGGTAGCCGCCCTGTCAACAGAAGGGGCACGGCCTCTAAATTATAATCATTTCAAAGTGCCATTAATGCAAAATCTTGTGAAGAGAGCAATCCGCGGATAGTCCGCGGATTTGCCTGAATTCACGATAGCTAAAAAAACAAGAGGGGAAGTACAGTGGGAGAAATTGTCCGCTATAAACGCGATGTTTGGGGTGAGGAAGTAATTCTCGGCGTATCATGGGATTTGCTGTGGGTTGTTGCAGTTGCTGTGCTGGTCCTTCTTGCCGCTCATGCAATCATTATGGCCGCCTTGGCCAATAAGAAAATGGACAAACCTTCAGCCGAAGGGCGGCGGGTCGCCCGGCACGAAGGGATTGATCGAATGTTTCACTGGGTGATGGCGCTGAGTGTATTTGCACTGACTATCACAGGTGTTGCGCCAATCATTGGCTTGCGCATAGCCTGGCTCGATATTCACTGGATTTCAGGCCTGATTCTCACCTTCGTGGTTATTGTTCACATCATCCGGGCTTTTCTCTGGCAGGATTTCAAATCGATGATTCTTGGTCCACGGGACTTTGGCGAGCCATTTGACTCAGCCAAGAAGCCTGGGAAATATTCGTTTGAGCAAAAAGGTATGCACTGGGCAATGACGGTTATCGTATTGGCCGTGGTAGTAACCGGTGTCATCCTGTTCATGCAGATTGATTCGCCGTTCTGGGATCGTACTAACTCCATGCCCGAGTCACGCCTGGGATTGATGTTTTTACTGCATGGCTTATCTACTCTGGCATTGATTGCTCTGACGGCTACTCATATCTATTTTTCGCTGCGTCCGGAAAAATTATTTTATACCCGGTCCATGGTTCAAGGCTGGATTTCTGAAGACGAAATGACTGCAAATCATGATACCAGCCGCTGGTCTCCCAACGAGGCTGACTAGTACCTCGACCAGGGTTAATTTTGGAGCGCAGAGTTCACCAGTATGTTCAGTGTTAGGCGCAGTAACGCA
>PBTO01000159.1 GCA_002726595.1 Gammaproteobacteria bacterium
CTCGCCACCCTCCGCGACGACAGCCGTGACGGACGCCTGGTCGTGGTCGCCCGGAACAACGCCACCTACGCCGAGGCTGGGGACATCGCCCCCACCCTTCAGGCCGCGCTCGACGACTGGGAGCGCTGCGAGCCCGCTCTCCAGGAGCGCTACCAGGGGCTGAACGACGGCTCTCTGCAGGGGCTGCCCATCGACGTGGCCGCCCTGCACAGCCCCCTGCCCCGCGCCTACGGCTGGATCGACGGCTCCGCGTTCCTGAACCACGTGCGCCTGGTCCGCAAGGCCCGCAACGCCGAGCCCCCCGCGACCCTCGAGACGGATCCCCTCGTCTACCAGGGCACCAGCTGCAGCAACCTCGCGCCCACCGACCCGATCCCGTGGGGCGGCGACCACTGGGGTCTCGACTTCGAGGCCGAGGTCGTGGTCATCCTCGGCGACACCCCCATCGGCACCACCGCCGCCGACGCCGAGAAGCACATCCGCCTGGTGACGATCTGCAACGTGATTCATATCGCGATCGAAACCACCAATGTCGCGATTCAACTGGATGAATTGCTGTGTCGTGATGGCGCCCTCGTTTAGAGCAGCCAGGCCGTACTGGATACCCACATTATCCAGCGGCCGCTGCGCAGTATAGGAGCCTTCGACATAATCATACACATTCACCGTATGATCGTAGACCGTGGTTCTGACACCCTCGGGCGTTGCCGCGTCATAGCGCAGTACTTCCAGCGCTGGAATACTTACTTCACCGCCCTGTTCTTCAGCCGGCGTGTCAAATCCATACAACGGGTCCAGCCTGGCCGCACCGCGGCTCAAATTGGGAATGGAACCCCAGGAGCCATATCCGGCCACCGCCCGCTGCTGTTCCAGAGTAAAACTTTCCACGTTTGTTGCGGTAAAATAATTGTTCAGTAAACGTGAGTCAGCCAGAGTAAAAATAGTGGCTGATGTCACATCGGGAAAACTGGAAGCGACGATAATTCCGTCGAAGACACCCGGATAATTGTCTGCCGTCTGGTGGCTCTGATAGGACCCGCCCGACGAGCCGGTTGCAATCGTATAAACCGGATCGCCGTAGTGCTCAATAAATCGTTCCTTCACCATGATGTGGGTTTCGGAAGCCAACAGGTCATTGCAGTTTTGCCCGAATACATTCAGGGTCGAGGAGGTTAATGCATACCCTTTCTCCAACAAGCCTTTGCGCAGCACACCGCCGGTGCGATTGCCTTGCTGGTACCACCCGGTGCGACAACCCCCACCATGGGTATAGACCAGCTTGCCATTCCAACCCTGACTACGGGTCCAGGGGTCAATCTCACCTTCAGCCGGATCGTGCAACATGGCTATTTCATAAATAGCACGGTTCACCGTGCCGGTTTCTACTCTGACAATAAACGGCACTTCAGCACCGGCATTGCTTATTAGTCCAACATCGGCTGGTGCTGCCCCTAAAACCGGGCTATAGGGTTTAAACTCTTCAGCCTCGGTTGACCAGTACACATAACTGATCCGGGTTTCAACGGAGCAATTGGCATCTCGTGGGCCATCGAGGAATGCTCCATCGGCAAGCTGAAATTCACTGGATTGACAATAAAACGGATTTTCCTGCGGCCCGGAAATTATCGGGCCGGTAATCGGGTAGTTGGTAATATCCAGCGTCTCCGACTGATCGCCACCACCTAATTGTGCAGTAATTGTGCTATCCCCTTCATCCAGTCCCACCAACAGGGCTTGCGCGCGTCGCTCTGCAACCGATTTGAATTGGCCGGTGATATCTATTTCGTTAAGACTGATCCGCAACTGGGAGCCTATGGGCTGGTCCGCCAACTCAACCTCAACCAGCACATCACCACCGGTAACCAGCCAGGGCTTGGTTGAAATGGTGCTGATACTGATGCCGGATTCCATCACCAGTGGAGCCATGGGGGGAACAGAAATAACGCCTGCTTGTTCCTGTGGTGTGCAACTAGCCAGGGCCATTAATGCCAGCCCTGATAACGCAATTTTTTGAACTGTTGATTTTTGAACCGTTAGTATCATGGTATTCTCCATTTGAACCGTCCATCGAACCTTAAGCCAATTAAAAGAGTCTTATGATCAGCACATTGTGGGGATCAACAGCGATAATGTAAAGGCGGTACTACTCTTCTAATCTACTTTCTGGTAAAACTTCACAGGATAAACTTTTCCAATATCACATTCACAAATCGGTGCTAGCTATGTCAGTAAAATCACTTGGAACTTCAGTTTTATGCGCCTGCTGTTGCTTTCTTATTACAGCGACTTTCGCACAAGATAACCCCCTTGGTCAGCCGCTACTGGATGCCAATGGCAATATTCGCGAGGATGCTTTTATTCACATCCCTCTACAGAGCAAAGATGCGATTTACGCGGATATCGACGGGCTTTGGATGAAAAATATAGTCAACGAGCTCATTCAGTTTTCCCAGGATGATAAAGATTCCGGGCAGCTATTCTGGGGTCGGAATCTGGGGACTGATGCGCATCAAAGGAGCCAGGACTGGGCAGAATCCTATTTTGCTCAGCTCGGACTTGAAGGAATTTATCGGCGCAGCTTTGACCTGGAACCGGTGTGGGAAATGAATCACTGGGAAATCAGTTTTATGAGTGGCTCTGGCGAATTTTCTCTCGAGTCGGCCCGACCACCGGAAAAAGCTGCCTCGACTCCCGCGCAAGGCCTCGAGTATGAGTTGATATGGCTGGGAACCGGCACCGAGGCGGACTATCTCGGGCGCGATGTTACCGGCAAGGCTGTGCTGATACAGGACATTCCAAGACCAGGTACCCTGCGCCATTCAATCCGTACTGAAGACGCCGTCGAACGAGCCTATGCTCACGGTGCGGCAGCGGTGGGAATCGTGTATGGGATTTCTGATAATTTCGCCGTCTGGCAGCGTACAGGAAGTCAGCCGGGTTTTAACCTGGGTTTTGCTGATGGGGTAAAACTCCGCGACCTGCTCGGCAGCGGTGAAAAAGTCACCGTAACATTAAATTATCAGAGCGAGACCGTACCCGGTCGCAGTGGAGACAGTGTGCTTGGCGTGCTGCCGGGCTCTACTGATGAGAACATAATTATTCTGGCCCACATCGATGGCTACTTTGACTCGGCCTCTGATAATGCCTCCGGAGTGGCTGTGATGATGGGCCTGATCAAACACTTTGCTGCCATCCCGCAGGCACAGCGCCGCCGTAATCTAATCTTCATGTCCTCCCTGGGCCACCACAGCGGGCCTGGAGCACGCTGGCTGCATGACGAAAAAGAGTCAGCCATGGCAGACACAACCATGCTGATCAATCTTGAGCACGTCGCCCTGGTGCGCACAAAATACTGGGGACCCGAGTTGCGTATGATGAATGCGGTATCACCCATGCGTTGGTGGGTGTGGGGAAGTCAGGATATGCTTGATGTGGTACTGGATGCGTTCCAAAGTTTTAACGTGGCTACTACCGGCGACATGGAGAACCGAGCTTCGGGTGAAATGGGCTCAGTAGCGCGGGATGTCCCCTCAATGCAGGTTATCACCTCACCGGAAATCAAACATACCGAGCAGGACACTGCCGAGTGGGTACCGGCGGTTGGGCTGGAACAAATCGGCAGAGCGTATGCAAAAATCATTGACGGGGTTAATCGACTGGACAAGTCAGCAATGCTGCCGAAACTATAAAGCGTAAACAAACACGAAACAAACCTGGCTAATTTGTACGGAGAGTTGTATCAACTGATGATAGAATGCGCCCTGAGTTGTGGGCGTGGGTTAGCAAATGAATGCAAGAAATAAGACCAAGTTGCGTGATGTGGAAAAAAACAAAAAAATAAAAATTAATAAAAAATGTTCGAAATGTAAAAAATCTATTTGCTGTAATTCGATTAATCAGAAAGTAGAAACACCAAAAACCAAATTAGATTTCGATCATCTACTGTGGCAAGTGTCCCACGAAAATGTAAATGTTTTCAAAGATGCCGATGGCTGGTTTCTGCACGTTTATACCCGATGCGATCATCTGCTTGAGGGCGGAGTCTGCAACATTTATGACACCAGGCCCCTGGTCTGCAGAGAATACGATAACGACTTTTGCGAACGAGATGAATCCATAGAAGAAGCCAGTGAATTCTTCTTTACAACTTACAAGCAACTGGAAAAGTATTGTCGCAAGCGCTTCAAGAAATGGGATAAGCGCTTTAAATAGCTATTTGAACTAGCTAATTGGGCTAGCTATTTGAGTGAATCGAGAGCATAGTTTATCCATGTCGCGAAATTTCCAGTTTTGCATAGCTCTCCTGTTGTCCAGCACTGCCGTGCAGGCGCAAGCGCAAAATATTACCTTGCAAAGCCGAATCGATTCAGCAACCCAGGCCCTTGTCGACTTGGATGCACTTGCACAGTCCTGTTTAGAAAGTACGGAAATGGATACCGGCGCAGACACAGAAACCAGCAGTAGCTGTGTTAGTTTTCTTGCCGCTATCGACGGCCAATTATTAGCCGGTTACCTGGATCACTGCCAAAAACTCAGGGCATGGCGTGATGACTACGTAACGCAAACCCACGGCACCGGGACTGCCAGTGAGCAAGATCCCACTGTGTTACAAACACTGGTCGGGATTGAATATGCCTGCAGGGAAAATGCATTGCAAAAACGCACAGTGTTTGTAGCCGAAGTTTTTGCTCTGGTGGCGAATAGCAACAGGACTAATCAGCCTGGCAACAACAATGCACTTAGAAGAATCGCCGAGTTCGAATTCAATGCCACTGCCGATAACGAACGACGACTACTACTGCAATCATTGCAGCTGCAACAAAGTCGACGCCTGCAAGAAACTCAAAACCAGTTCGATAAACTGGAGACAGAGTTAATTCGTCAGCAAATTAATAACTAGGGCTAGTAGAGTATCAGAAACCCACCATCGGGCAGACCGGCTGCCGCCGGAAAACTGAAGTTGGGAATGGTAATTTCCTCATCGACTCTTATATCTGTCAGCTTTCCCTCAGTATCGAACACACGCAGATTAAGACGACCACCTTTGCTATGGCCGATCGCTTCACCCCACACGACTAATCGATCGCCAGCGGGATTAAAAGCAACAGCCGGATTTTTCTGTCTGGTCTGGGTAAAAGGCTCAGCTATACGGCTGGGCGCTGTTTTTGCCGTTGCATTCATCTGTACGATTCGATACTCGGTTTCGAAAACCAGCCAACTCTCCTGTGCGGGACTCACTGCGAAATCATTGGTGCTCAGTGGGCAGGCCGATAGCTCCCATTCCTGTAATGCATGAACGTCACCATAACTGGTTGAGCTGACACCAGTGCCTTCGGGTGTCACGGTAAGCAACTGCATGTGTCGACCGACACCATCGATTGCTGAACGATAGGCTACGGTCAATTGATGATCAGAGTTAATGTCGCTGGCCGGCGAACAACAGGCACATGCCCCGAGAAAAGGATCACCAATCATCCATTCCTTGCCAAAGCTGGCACCGTTATCATTTGATAGTCTGGCAAACACCGTGCGCTCGGGCTCCCGAGTCAAATCCCCGGCGCCCCACACAATCGCTACCTGGTTGCCGAATGCTGCAACATCGGCCCCGGCATCAATGCCTTCGGCGAAATCTGACACCATCGATCGCTGTTCTTCGAATTCGCTTCGCTCTGGGTTAGACCGACTATAGAAATACTCGGCTTCCCGCCCCAGATACCAGACAGCGTGTGCCCTGCCCTCACCATCGATAGCGAGTGCTGCCCGGGAGATAGAGAAAGTTTGCAGGTTAAACGACTGACTTGAGACCTTTACCGGTGTGGTCCAGGTGTTGCCTGTTGGTATAAATTGTCGGTAGTAGAGACTGCCCTCAAGCGCCCCTCGTCTCTGCAGTCGCTGCTTAAAATACAGCAGATGGATATTGCCACTTTCATCGACAACAATTCTCGGTTGCAGTCCGTCATCAGGTGTTGCCTGTATCAGGTTGTAAGATTCAGCCTGAACAACGAGACAGAACAGGCTCAATAGCATAATTACCAGAGAACGAAGACTGGATTGCGTCATATTATGCATCTCGATTTCTCCTACTTATGGGCTCCCCGACTATTAAGAAACGCCAAAGGGTAGAATAAGCCCTCAATATAGGGCAGACTTTGACACTGTTTTGATTTAGCTATGCTGTCGGGAGTGATACTAGCAGATTTCACGGGTGTGATCATGCCGCGGCTTGATTTTTCGATTTCACTCACTAATTACCAAGCCTTAAGGAATATTCAATGCGTAAAAATACAGTAACAGGCCCACGAGCAGGGATTCTCGCTCTGATCATGCTGGTCCTGGCAGCGTGCTCATCACCCGAAGAGGACACGCAAATAGTAGACGCCAACAGCGGCTACAATACTGCGCTGGATATGGTGGAGCTTATGACGCTGGTGCTTGAGCCCGCTTCGGATATTCTCTGGGAATCGGCAGGCTGGGTCACGACCACTGCCGGCACCGAAGAACTGTATCCGACAACGGATGATGGCTGGGCCTTCGTACGCGCTCAGGCCGCTGTTGTGGTTGAATCGGGCAATCTATTGGCCATGCCCGGGCGGGCTGTCGATCAGGATGCATGGCAGATTTACTCAGAGGGGCTGAGTGCCGCTGGCATATTAGCAATGGATTCTGCTGCTACGCAAAACAAGGAAGAGTTTTTTCAGGCCGGGGCCCAAATCTATAGTGTCTGTACCGCTTGCCACCAGGCTTACAATCCAGACATTCTGAATGCCTTCGACGTAAATTAGAGTGCTATGAAATCTGTTAATCCACAACTGACAAAACTGGGCCTTATTCTTTTTGCCATCGCCTGCATAGTAATTTCAGTTGATGTTTCCGCTCACACCATAGCAGGCAAAGATGCCAGCTTCGTTGAGTCTATCGACGGCCCGGCCGTATTGCCCTTCATGTATCTGGGTGCCAAGCACATGGTCACCGGTTATGATCACCTGCTATTCCTGGTGGGCGTGATCTTCTTCCTGTACCGGCCAAGGCACGTTATCCAGTATGTCACGCTATTCGCCATCGGCCACAGCATAACTCTGCTGATTGGCGTATTGGCAGATCTGCAGGTAAACGCCTTTCTCATTGATGCGATTATCGGTTTTTCCATTGTCTACAAGGCATTCGAAAACATGGACGGGTTTAACCGGATAATGGGTATTGATCCGAATACCAAGATTGCCGTCTTCGTCTTCGGACTGTTTCACGGTCTGGGTCTGGCCACAAAACTGCAGGAATTTGAGCTGTCCGCCAATGGTCTGGTGGCTAATATCATCAGTTTCAACGTCGGTGTGGAGATCGGTCAGATCCTGGCCTTGTCGGCGGTATTTATTGCTCTGAGTGTCTGGCGCACCAGTGGCAGTTATCTACGGCATGCCTTTGTTACCAATACCGCACTGATGGCTGGGGGTTTCCTGCTGGCTGGCTTCCAACTCAGCTCTTATCTTTTACAACCCCCCTATTAAGAAAGTCCGGAGTCAGGTATTGCGTAACGACGAATCCCCACAAGCACCCGCGGCCAGGAATATTCTTATTGCTTCCGGCATCGCTTTTGTCGTGGCGATGGCCGTTTTGTTTGCCGCCATTTTACCGGCTGAATTCGGCGCCGATCCCCTGGGCACCGGAGACCTGCTTGGCCTGACTGTCCTCTCCCGCGGTGCGAATCCCTTCGAGGAGCAATTGGAAGTGCACCGCACGGATTCCGTACAATTCGTGTTAGAGCCATTTCAATCGGTGGAGTACAAATACCTGATGGATCTCGATGCATCGATGGTTTTCAGTTGGGTAGCTGACGGTGAATTATATTATGACATGCATGCCGAACCGGCCGGCCTGGGGGAAGAATTTGCGGAGAGTTTCGAACAGGGTGACGCCGATCGCCGGATGGGATCCTTTCACGCACCATTTACGGGCATCCATGGCTGGTTCTGGGAGAACAGAACCCTCAACACCATTGCAGTCAACCTCTACACCTCAGGCTTCTATATAAATTCCACCGTGTTCCGCGACGGTGGAACCTATGAGAGAGACCTGGAGCCCATCGCAACAGCTGTGCGCTGACTGGTTTGTTAATGAACTGGCAACCTCCTGATTTAGTGGTACAAAAAAAAGCCCGCTATCGCGGGCTTTTTCGATCTTTCTTCATCGATACTGCTTTATCGACTTGCCTATTGTGGATCGGCGGCGTCAGCGCCATCGCGTGGAGCACCCGTGCCTGAAGAACCCATGAACAACTTGCGTCCATCCGGGAAGGTAATATCACGGCCATTGGCACGACAAGTTGGCTCACATAAGCGGTCTTTGCTCTGGTAGCCTGTCACGATAATACCTTCGCCAATAGTAAGCGAGTTACGATTGATACCGCGACGCAGCAATGTGTTCGGTGTCCCGCCTTCAACCATCCAGGGCCCTGGGTCTCTGGTTGATTCCGGATCATTATTGTTCAGATGGATCCAGGTGTGCGGGTTGATCCACTCAACTCGTGTGATAGGACCACCCAAGCGAACCGGCAGGTTTGCATCAAATTCAGCAGAAAACGCATGGTGCGCTACTGCCGGTTGTTTGATTGCAACCAAACCAACAGCAGTTACAGCTGCTAAAGCCAGTAATTTAATCTTCATATATTCACCCCATCAGTAGTCTTGCGTATCACTTCAGGCACCGGGACTAAACTCCCCACTGCACTCAAAATTAAAAACCTCGATTAATCGGTCAGCAAGCCTCATTGTATACAAGGGCTCGTACTAATTCCAAGCAGAATGCGTTAAAACGAGCCCTTTTTTATCCAAATCGGATTAAAAACCCAATTCTGCCTCTCGGCCCTTGCGATATTTCCCATACATCAGTTCTTCAACAAATTCCACACACTTGAATTGCGGCAGTTCGAAGCCCGCTTCAAGACGTCGGTACAACGGCATTCTAATCGTCCACGGGCGCTCGAATAGTTCCGGATCTTCCATGGTTGCACTGTAATCGATGACATTCTCGCTAACCATGGTATAACGCTCGGTGACTTTTAGCTGGTACGTGTGATAGTTGCCAGCCCGGTCAAACCAGGTACGATCATCCATTCCCGACGCTTCTACTACCCAGGTATCACCATCCCATCGGCCCCAGGACTGTCCCATCCAGGAATCCAGCGGAGCCGGACCCGGATCTTCCAGGAATACATTCCTGACCGCGCCAGCGAAGGAGTAGGCAATAAAAAACGCACTCTCACTTTGAAATATTTGGAATGGATGGGGCAAGTAAGTCGCTCTTGGAACGCCCGGCATGTAGCATTTGACTTCCGGGTCGTTGTTCATCCAGTCTGACCGATTCTCTTCCCTTCGTGCCAGGGCTTCTGGCCTATAGGGGATAGTGCCGCCCTCAACCACACCAAAGCCCGCAGGTACGGCGCCAGCAGCACCTAGTGCAACCACTTCCGGAGCCGGAACTGGTACGAAGTCCCCCGGTACTAACTGGTATGCAGCCTTGGGCGCATGGGCCTCCAGATTGTCATTGGCCGTCGATAGTACTTGCCAGATTCCATTAAAATCGGGTTTGCCATTAGGGCCGCGTGGTATATCGCTGCCACCGGCTTCCGCCGCCTCTGCGACTTGAGCTGGTTGTTGTGTTTCTGTTTCCGTCGGCGAGCAACTGACGAATAACACGGCAATTGCCAGGAACAGCCATTGAATTTTCATATTTTTACCTATCTGCATTATTAAAATTACTCCCCCAAAGGAGGGACGATATAACCATCTCGGTCATTTTGTGTCAAGCCAAAAACAGCAAAGCAGCAGGGCTGCACCCCACAGCCACTGGTTATTTGACCGATATCAATAATCCCGCGCCACAGGACCACGGACAATTCCCGACATCTCCGCTTCCCCTGCTCATCGAAGGGAAAATCAACCAACGATAGCGCGCCAATTATTGGCCAGATGCTCTGCTGTGCGCCAGGACAGGGCCTGCACAGTCAACGTTGGATTGTGTGCCCCGCTGGTACCCATCACCGAAGCACCCAGAACTCCCAGATTTGGTGCCTCATGGGAGAAGCCCCAGCTATCGACCACATTAGTCCGACTATTGAGCCCCATGCGGGTCCCACCATAGGCATGGGTGGAGGCACCCATGGCATTGCCGAGACCCGATTTGACCACCTTGATTGCACCCGCCTCCAGATACCATTGCTCCATCTTGTCCTGGGCAAATGCGGCAATCCGTTTCTCGTTGTCTCCATAGCGAGCGGTAATTCTTGTCACGGGTAATCCATAAGCATCCTTAACAACCGGATCCAGATCCAGATAATTATTTTCATAGGGCAATGTAGTCTTTTGAATATAAGAGGAGTTGGTGCGATCGGCGTTTTTCATAATGAACGCCTTCCACTCGGAACCCCAGTTTCTCACCTCACCAAAAGTACTCATCCTGGCGGCACTCATGGGTTTTCTATCGGTGTGCACCCACAGGTTAGCTCCACCAATAAAATCCAGGTCCGAATGATCAAAATTATCATCAGCCCATTCATCGATGGCAACTCCCTGTGCGGGTAGACCATACCAGTTATGCAAATCCCTGGGGAACAGAGCAGTCACCGGAGCGCCCTGATGGTGACTCAAATAATGCCGCCCCACCTGCCCGGCATTGTTGGACAGACCATTGGGAAAGGCTCTTGATTTTGAGAGTAATAACAGTCGCACATTTTCGTAGGCATAGCTGGATAACAGCACCACATCGGCCGGCTGGAAAAAGGTTTCGCTGCCCTTCACATAGTCCACACCGGTTACCTTGCCATCGTTGTCAGTGACGATGTTGGTCACACGTGCGAAGGTCACGACGTCAAGATTTCCCGTGTCCACCGCTTTGGGAATCGTCGTGACAGCAGTGGAGCTTTTGGCCTGCACATGGCAACCACCCTTACCGCAAAATCCATGATACTGACACGGCGGACGTCCATCATACAGTTCACTGGCAATCGCCGCAGGGCCCTGGAAGGGATTCCAGCCCAGACTGCGGGCCGCACCACCCATCAAGTCAGTAAAGGGCGAACTGCGCAGCGGCTGCATGGGATATTCTCTTTGCCGCGCGCCCTCAAAAATGTTGCCGGCTTTGTTGATCTTACCCTGCACATTACCGGCCTGCCCCGATATCCCAAGCGCGTACTCTACCTTGTCGTAGAAAGGCTCCAGCTCCTCGTAAGCAAACGGCCAGTCTTCAACCGTTGAACCGGCGGGAATTCGGTCCGCGCCGTAACGCCGTCTGGTTTCACTAACTACGTTAAAATCCCAGGGATTAAGACGCCAGCTCTGCGCCCAGTAGTGCATGGTCGTGCCACCCACTGCATTCATCATGGGGTGTCCGCCCTGCTGCGCCATTGAAATTCCAGTTGCCCGTACTGTGGGTGCTTCGTTGGCTGCTTTTTGCACTGACTGGGGCCAGTTGCGCGATCCGTTTCTTACCTCATCGGGGGCAAAATCACGGGGACTCAACCAGCCTCCTGCTTCCAGCCCAATCACTTTCAGTCCAGCATTGGTTAGCGGCAACGTGGCAACACCACCGGCGGCACCCAGGCCAATAATCACCACATCTGTCTTGGGGAGTTGCTTAGGCATGGTCACCTCCGCTGGCATTGCTGGCACCGGTTTTAGTGTAGCTATCGATCTCATACACCGATTGATGATTGGGTTCGAGCTCGGCACCTTTGGCAACATCACTTTCCGACGCCCCCAATCTTACTCCAGGATATTTGAGCATGTCCCAGCCAACGAAATTCTGATTGCCGCCATAATAGGGATCAGAGAAAGTGCCATCGATCGTATGGCGGCGCACCATGTCAAAGAAGCCACTACCACTGGGGGAAAATCCCGGTATCTTGTTGGATTGCAGCGCGAGTAACACCGAGTTCTGCTGATCATTTATCAGTTCATAAAACGGTTTGCTTTTGGTCGAACGGCAATAATCATTGAGTGCGCTGACCCCGATAGTGAAGTTGTATCGTGAACTGGCGTTGTGACTGGCAAGCGATCGGTCAATGTAGTGGACCGCCCTGGCTTCCTTGGCACCCGGGCCATTGGCGTCTGAAGGGATGAGGCAGTCACAAACCGCCTCCAGTGTATCTGCCTCTTCGGCGGTGAGAACTTCCAAAGCCTCCCGGGCTACAATAAAATTACTGTGATCAGCCGCGGACGAATCGGCAGCGATTGCATTACTGGCAGTGCCAGTACCCACTACGGCTGCTCCCACCAGACCGGCGCTCTTTAGCAAGTCTCTGCGTGAAGGATTGACAGGCGCGTCGTCTTTGTAGTCTTTAGCCATGATTGCTCCTTTGACAAGCATTTCTCTTGTCCGAGAGCCTAGCAAATAACGGTTTTTCTGTATATGGGATATCTCTGGCTGTGAGTCCTATCAGACTGATGTGATTTCGAAGGTCATGCCTCCTGCGCTTACACCCAAGCTACCGCGCTGGGAGCTGAGATAAAGTCGCTGGTGGGATGGGTCGAAAGCAGGGCCACAGATTTCAGATTGCTCATGACCGACGATTTGCAATAGCGGAATCACCTGATCATCGGGTGTTAGCACTATAAGCTGCATATTGCCCCGGTCTTCGGCCACCAGCACATCGCCAGCGGGTGTAATGGTGACATTATCCACGCCGCTGAGTATGGGGTTGGAACTGGTTTCTACATCATAGATGACTTCGATCTGGTTGCTTGCCGTATCGTAACACCAGACCCGATTATCACGTTTGGTGGAAAAATAGGCCTTGTTATCGTGCATGACGATACCCTCTGCACCCCGGAACGGGTAGCTTTCCGCAACCTGTCGCCGGGTGAAAGTGGTCCTGGCAAGCGGGTCCGGGACCACGTGCCAGCCTACATAGGAGCTACCATTGGTCTCGGTTACCGAGGCTATTTCAAGCACACCGGCAGTAAGATCGGGTAAGGTGTTTTGCGGTCGGAACCGATACAGGCCACCGTCTGGTGCATCCTCGGTCAGATACAGACAATCATTCAGGGTATCCACCGCAACCGCTTCATGTCGAAACGAGCCCAGCGCCGGTCGCACGATCGCCGGTTTAACACCGAAGGGATCACACTCGTAGACCTGACCGACAGTAAACTCCTCACAGGATAGCCAGGTTTGCCAGGGCGTGGCACCCCCGGCACAATTGATACTGGTATTTTTTAATATGGAATAGGCATCAACAAGATCTCCATTCGCAGCGAAGCGTAAAGCACCTACCCCACCTCCATTGCTGCGTATTTCACTGTTGGATACATAAATCCAGCCACCATCATCAGTGGCAAAACAGGCCCCGCCGTCGGGCGCAGAGTGCCAGGTGTAACCAGGACTGCCGATAGGCGGCTCACCAGAACGCGCCACTACTCTAGAACGAAAGCCTGGAGGGAGCATGATCCCATTCTCATCTGGTGGCAGTAAATCGCCGATGTTGTTGAGGCTGAAAAATGGCGCGCCTGCTGGTACCGCCGCCAGTGCTTGCTGATACTTCAAGAGTCCGCCTATGGCAAATGCGGCCACACCTGAAACACCCATACTGAGGAACTTTCGTCGTTGCAGTGCTTGTGCATCCATGGTGCCAGCCTCTTTGCTGTGCCTTCTCTATATTTCTATCAGCAGTTTATCCTGTACGAACAAACTATTCCTCAAATTTAGGCACCTCTGATTAATTGCATATGGCCTCTGCGTGATCTGAAGCGTA
>PBTO01000160.1 GCA_002726595.1 Gammaproteobacteria bacterium
ACGTGGGTCAATTTTGGGTGCAAATATATGGGCTTAGTGGGTCACTTTTGGATGCAATTTAACAGGCCTGGCATCGTATCTAACTGAACAACGCACCCGGGAGATAGGAATTCGTAAGGTTCTGGGCAGTAGCGTCGTGGGGATTGTGTCACTGCTTACCAGAGACTTTACCAAGCTTGTGCTAATTGCCAATGTGCTGGCCTGGCCTGCTGCCTGGTATTTCATGAGTGGCTGGTTAGAGAATTTCGCTTACCGCACTTCTATGGGAATCGGTATCTTTATCTTTGCTGCATTGTTGGCATGGGCCATTGCTTCTCTCACCGTGGGAGTTCTGGCGACAATAACAGCGAATGTCAATCCTACCTTGTCATTGCGCCATGAGTAACTGTTCTGGTGGCAATAATATCCGCCCCTTATTCGGCAATCGATCGGGAGTTGTATAGTCAGTTTCGTATTGTTGCCTTACTGGCCAGGAAGGTTTTCTAAGATTTCTGTGCGCACTAATTGGGTTTAAAACCGGAAACGGGGTTATAATTTGTCGCTATGGCAATGGATCGTAAAATAGAAAAGAAGAAATGGGGCTTCTGGCAATGAGGATTAATAACCATTGTTGCCGGAACAGGCGGCTGGTTTGTCTATGGTTTGCTGGCTGACGCGGCTATACGCACTTACCGCGTTCCGGCCGAGCAGCTTATTATCTCAACCGTTCAACAAGGTGCCTTCGAAGATCTCATCCCGATTCGTGGAGCCATCCAGCCTTTTAACAGTGTCTTTCTTGACGCAGTAAATGGCGGTGCTGTGGAAGAAGTCTTCATCGAGGAAGGCAGTTTTGTGGAAGCGGGACAGCCCTTGTTACAACTGAGCAACACCAATCTACGCCTGCAGGCAGCACAGAATGATACCAGCATCACGGAACAGATAAACAGGATCGGCGATATCACCGATGGCTTCGAAACGACAAGGCTGAGTACAGAACGGCAGATTATTGATGCCGAGTATCGAATTAAGGTGTTAGGGCGGCAAAAAGCCCGACAGGCGGAATTGGTTACAAACGGCCTGGTATCGGAAGAGGAATACGATGCGATAGTCGATGAACTGGATTACATGGAAAAAGTGCTCGCCAATCACCTTTCAAGGCAGAAACTGAAAAATAGGATTCGCGAAACCAGATTGATTCAGATAGAGACCCAGATAGACAAACTGGAAGAAAATCTCGAAGTTTCTCAGAGCAGTTTTGAAAGCCTGCTGATACGCGCACCGATTGCCGGTCAGCTGACCTCGTTGCCGGTGGAGATCGGTGAAAGCAAACAGGCTGGTCAACGCCTGGGGCAGATTGATGTTGTCGATCAATACAAGGTGGTGGCCCAGATTGACGAGTTCTATGTATCCCGGGTCTCGCCCGATCAAACCGCTAACTTTACACTTACGGGTCGGGAATTTAACGCTAGAGTTATTAAAGTCTATCCAGAAATCACCGAAGGAACCTTCGAAGTGGATTTGGTATTCGAAGGATTGACACCGACAGACATACGCCGGGGTCAAACGCTGCAGATGGAATTAACCCTGGGCAATCCGGTCGAGTCTTTGCTACTGCCCCTGGGTGGTTTTATTCAGGACACCGGTGGTAACTGGGTGTTTGTGGTCGATGCGAGTGGCGAATACGCCACCCGGCGCGACATTCGAGTAGGCCGGCGCAACAACCGTTTCGTCGAAGTACGTGAAGGATTACAACAAGGCGATCGTGTTATTACCTCCAGTTATAGTCAGATGGAAGATATGGAGCGTATTCAGCTTACTGAGTGATGTTTCAACGTCCAGCCTTGAAATCACAAGGGAAGCTACTCTCGACCCACCAGTAAAATTTTACTCCTGATTCGCTAAAGATTTACGCAAAAGTGTATGCCTGTGTTTAGTACTTATCCTAACATTGGCTTACGCAATTCTGATAAAGAAAAAGTATAGGAGCCTCTGAAATACAATGAGTAATTCTTTTATGGACAAATAGGGGAACAGAGAGCCGAGTGAACATCGAGTTCGAATACCTTGCAGATCGCCCTGAGGACACGCCCCTCGTCGTGCTGTGGTGGTATAGTGTGTGGGCGGATCGCATGGTTCCCAATCTGGAAAAAAATGTTGAGCAGCTTGCGGCATCGTTAAGCAAAGATGATTTGCCGATTCATATTCTCGCGATGGCTGATGGTGTTCCGGTCGGCACAGCCGCCTTGAAGTTACAGGAGGTGGAAGAGTTGTTTCCCGACAAACAATACTGGCTGGGCAGTGTGTATGTTGCCGAACACCTCAGAGGAATGAAAATAGCCTCGAAGCTATCGTTGAAGATTGTTGAGATTGCGCAGGGGTGGGGTTTACCGCATTTGTATCTGCAAACTCAAAACCTGCAGGGTGGATTATACACAGGGCTTGGATGGGAACCGATAGAGCAATTTCGGTTTAAGCACGAAGACGCTTTATTGATGCGAAAAGAGTTGTAGCTTTGACTATAGATTGAAGCGGAGAGAAACATGCATGATCGAGCAATCTACAGCAGTGACCATGAGCTGTTTCGCAGCAATGCCCGGCGTTTTTTCCGGGAGGAGTTGGAGCCCAATATTGATCAATGGGAAGCCGATGGTGTGCTGCCGAGAGCGTTCTGGGAACAAGCCGGTGCCCTGGGTTTTCACTGCTGCGGCATACCGGAAAAATATGGCGGACCCGGGGCCGATTTTCTCTACAATATGGTGCTTTCCGAGGAGGTCGGCTATGCCATAGGCGGTGCCAGCATAGGCTTTTCCGTATCCTCCGATATTGTCTCCTATTACTTGCTCCATAATGGATCTGAAGAACAGAAAGCCCAATGGTTACCGAAGATGGTCACCGGTGAGTCAATTGCCGCCATCGGCATGACCGAGCCCGGGTGCGGCAGTGATCTCAAGGCGGTGCGCACCACCGCTGTCAGGGAAGGAGATGAATATCTTATCAATGGGCAGAAGACGTTTATAACCAATGGTCAGAACTGTGACTTTGTGCTTCTGGCCTGCTCCACAGATCCGGCAGCGGGGGCCCGGGGCCTCAGCCTGATACTGGTTGAGAGTGAACGGGAAGGATTTCAGCGTGGGCGCAATCTGGACAAGATCGGCCAGAAGGCGGCCGATACATCCGAGCTGTTCTTCGCCGATGTCAGGGTGCCTGTTTCCAATTTACTGGGTCAGGAAGGCGGCGGTTTTGCCGTACTGATGAACGAACTGCCCCGCGAGCGCATCACCATTGCCTGTCGGGCATTTGCTGAGGCCCAACGTGCTTACGAATTGACTGTCGAGTATGTGAAGGAGCGCAAGGCCTTCGGTAAGCAGCTGTTCGAATTTCAAAATACTCAATTCAAGCTGGCAGAGATCAAAACCAGCCTGGCCGTAGGCTGGGCCTATCTGGATCAGTGCCTGGGTAAGATTATTGAAGGGAAATTGACCCCGGAGGAGGGTGCGATGGCGAAGCTATGGACCACCGAGACCGGAAACAAGATAGTGGATGAATGTCTGCAATTTTTCGGTGGATATGGTTATATGCGTGAGTACCCGATTTCGCGCCTGTATATGGATGCCAGAGTGCGCCGCATCTACGGTGGCTCTTCGGAAATAATGAAGTTGGTAATTGGAAGAACAGTATGATTGGTATTACTGCCTGGGGCGCTTATATTCCCCGCGCCCGGCTAAGCAAACAGGCGATGGCGGATGCCAACACCTGGTTTGATGCAGGCTTAAAATCTCTGGCCAGGGGCGAACGCAGTATCTGCAACTGGGATGAAGATACCATTACCATGGCTGTAGAGGCTGGACGGGATTGCCTCTCTGCACTGAAGGATAATACCGTTGCCTCTTTGTACCTGGCGTCTACTACGCTTCCCTTCCTGGATAGACAGAATTCAGTAGTGGTAACCGAAGCCCTGAATCTGGATAAGCACATTCGTACCATGGATATCAGTGCCTCTCAGCGGGCTGCCACTTCGGCATTAATCTCTTTGTTGGAAAGCAATGTTCAGAACAATGCCATGCTGGTTGGCTCGGAGCATCGACGCAGCAAGGCAGGATCACGTGCCGAGATGCTATGGGGCGATGCAGCCGCTGCGGTGACTGTGGGATCGGATGACGTTGTTGCCGAGTTCCTCGGTGCAGAAACCCGGGCAGAGGATTTCGTGGACCACTACAGAGGGCAGGATGCAGAATTCGATTATGATTGGGAAGAGCGCTGGATTCGTGATGAGGGCTTTCTAAAGAGTGTTCCGGCGGCAGTCAATGCCTTGCTCGATAGTGCAGCGATCAGTGCGGGGGATATCACTCGCTTCATTCTGCCAACTGATCAGGCAAGAACACCGGGAGCAGTTGCAAAAAAAATTGGCATCAATGTAGATGCAATAGTAGATAATCAAATCACTACTTGTGGTGTGGCCGGAGTCGCACAACCGATATTGCTGTTAGCCGGTGTGCTGGAAAAGTCAAACCCAGGGGATTTAATACTGCTGGTTGGATTTGGACAGGGATGCGATGCGCTTCTTTTTCGCGCCACCGAACAAATAGAAAATTGTAAACCCCTATTGGGAGTTGCTGGCGCGCTGGCGCGACGCCGGGAAGAGCACAACTACAACAGGTTTCTTAGTTTTAACAATCTGATCGAACGAGATATTGGCAAACGCAGCGAAGCAGACAAACAAACATTTTTATCCGGCTACAATCGCCGTAAAGATTTACTGACAGCATTCATCGGGGGCAGGTGTCGTGAGTGTGGCACTGTGCAGATCCCTAAAGAGAAGTACTGTGTGAATCCCGAATGCAATGCTCTGGAGAGTCAGGATGACGCCATTTTTTCTGACAAGACAGGCACAGTGAAAACCTGGACAGCGGATCGCCTCACGTTTGACTGGAGCCCACCCGCCTATTTCGGCATGGTAGAGTTCGATGGTGGCGGCAAGTTGATGATGGACTTTACCGAAGTGGAAGAAGGTTCAATCGATTCGGGATCGAAAGTGAGTATGCATTTTAGAATCAAGCAATTCGACAGTCAGCGTGGCTTCAGAAAATATTTTTGGAAGGCATCGCCACTTTGATCAAATTGATAAACGAAGATCAAATTAAAGAACAAACCAAAGAACAAACCAAAGAAGGTGTGAACCAATGGCAAGCGGAATAAAAGACAAAGTAGTAATCCTCGGAATGGGTTGCAGCAAATTCGGTGAACGCTGGGAGTCCAGTCCTTCCGATTTGATGGTGGAAGCATTTGAAGAGTGCATACAGGATGCAGGAATAGAAAGAAATCAGATAGAGGCGGCCTGGTTTGGTGCTGGAATTGATGCGTTCGGTGTAGGGGCCAGCGCCATGCCATTGGCGATTGCTCTGCGTCTTAATTACATTCCCGTGACCAAGGTTGAAAACATGTGTGCCACAGGCACCGAGGCATTCCGCGGTGCCGTCTATGCTGTGGCATCTGGCGCCTGTGATATCGCGCTGGCACTGGGGGTAGAAAAATTGAAAGACACCGGCTACGGCGGCCTGCCGCAACGAACACGAGGTGTGGAAAATGATATGTACTGGCCTAACCTCTCAGCGCCTGGTGCATTTGCACAACTGGCAACTGGCTATCGGGCCAAACATGGGCTCAATAAGGCCGATCTTAAGAGAGCGATGGCTCATGTATCTGTGAAGAGCCATGCTAATGGCACAAAGAACCCCAAAGCCCATTTGCGCCGTGCGATAACCGAGGAGCAGGCTATTAATGCGCCGTATATAGCCGAGCCAATTGGCCTGTTCGATTGCTGTGGGGTCAGCGACGGTGCCGCCTGTGCAATTGTGACTACACCTGAGATCGCCAGGAGTCTGGGTAAGGACAATCGGATTTCAGTCAAAGCATTGCAGTTAGCAGTTTCCAACGGAACAGAATCAGGTCATGAAAGCTGGGACGGCTCTTATCTTAAAACCACCCGGATCGCCACTCAGCGTGCCTACGATGAGGCCGGTATCAAAGACCCCAAAAAAGAACTCAGCATGACTGAAGTGCATGACTGTTTTTCGATTACCGAGTTAGTGACTATGGAGGATTTGCAACTGGCCGACGAAGGTCATGCGGTGAACGATGTGCTGGACGGTAAATTTGATGCAGACGGAAACACGCCTTGTCAAATCGACGGAGGTCTTAAGTGTTTTGGCCATCCTATCGGCGCATCGGGGTTGCGTATGATCTATGAAAATTATCTACAGTTTCAGGGTCGCGCGGGTGACAGACAACTGGCCGATCCAACTCTGGGGCTAAATCATAATCTGGGTGGATTCCCCCATCAGAATATCTGTAGCATCTCCATAATAGGGGCATATGACTAGTGAATGGGTAAATAGAGTGCCTTCATTATAAATACCATAAATCAATCGCTTTGCTGCGCTATGAAATCCTCTAATCAAATTTCGCTGACCCAGGAACCGCCAGATCAACTTGCGGGTGTCGGCGAACTATTGAGCAGCTTAGAGAGCTATATGAATTTCGGCTTGCGCAGGATTAAATCCGCATGTACGGATAGCGATGGCAAGCTCAACGGTGATTCGCTGGATGGCTGGCAGCAGTCCAGTTATGATCTGGCGTTTTGCGCGGCAGAAATCGCCGCAGCCAGAGCAATGAATATCTACGCGCTCGGACTGCAGGCGTTGAATGCAACCACTGTCCAGATCGCACTTTCCTTCAGTGCAGATGTGTTTCAGTCTGTTATGCAGCGCTTGAATTCAAGGTCCGCAGAACTGGGTATTAATAGGGCGGAGTTACTGGATATATTTCACCAGCCGGCCGTGAGTTCTCTACTCGGTGCTTATCAGGATTCAAACACTCTGGCAGCGTTGGCAGAGGAAATTATTGCACAGGATCTGCTGCGGCTACCGACCAGTCTCGATGCCGAAAAGGAACTGGTAAGAGAAACCTTTTATCGCTTTGCCAATGACGTGGTCCTGCCACTTGCGGAGGAAATTCATCGGGAAGACAGAGACATTCCTGATGCTATTTTGCAGCCGGCAGCAGAACTCGGTTGCTTCGGCACCTGTATCCCGGCGCGATTCGGTGGACTGCAACCGGATGATAAGCCGGATAGTATAGCCATGATAGTCGTCACCGAAGAACTCTCCAGAGCCTCGCTGGGGGCGGCGGGCAGCCTCATTACTCGCCCCGAGATTGCGGCTAAGGCCTTGTTAAGTGGCGGCACCGAAGCGCAGCAGAAAAAATGGTTGCCGCGCATAGCAGCTGGTGAAATGCTTTGTGCAATTTCCATTACTGAACCGGGTACCGGCTCTGACGTGGCCGCTGTGGCCTTGAAGGCAACACCAGTAGAAGGGGGCTGGCTACTCAATGGCAGTAAAACCTGGTGCACGTTCGCGGGCAAGTCTGAATTACTCGTTGTTTTGGCACGCACCAATGCAGATAAATCACTAGGCCATAACGGTTTAAGTCTTTTTATGCTGGAAAAGCCAGCCTATTCAGGTCATGAGTTTGTACACGAACAAGACAACAGTACTGGACCAGCGACGAATCGTGGGAAACTCACCGGCAAAGCCATAGCCACTATTGGTTATCGCGGTATGCACTCATTTGATTTATTTTTCGAAGATTATTTTATCCCCGCAGAGAACCTGCTTGGCGAAGAGGCGGGGGTGGATAAGGGCTTTTATTACACCATGGCCGGATTTGCCGGCGGTCGTATTCAAACTGCTGCCCGCGCTACTGGCGTCATGCAGGCGGCCTTTGAGAAATCCTTAATCTATGCCAAGGAAAGACAGGCATTTGGCAAAGCTGTTGGGGATTATCAACTTACCCGGATCAAGCTGCTGCGAATGCTGGCAACGCTGACCGCCGCAAGACAATTCAGCTACGCCGTGGCCGAACTGATGGACGAAGGGGAAGGCCAGATGGAAGCCAGTTTAGTGAAACTTTTTTCCTGTCGTGCCGCCGAATGGATTACCCGCGAAGCCGTACAGATTCATGGCGGGATGGGCTATGCCGAGGAGTCTGCAGTCAGTCGTTTCTTCGTGGATGCAAGAGTCCTGTCCATATTTGAGGGGGCGGAAGAGATTCTGGCGCTAAAAGTGATTGCGAGAGATTTGATAGCCAATAGCTAAGAGAAGGAAATAATTTTCGTCAAGACAGCTAATTCAGCTAGCAAGATTTTATGCCTGAACCCACAAGGAAAAATTGTAAACAATGAGCACGCAAATATTACAAGATAAGGTCGTCGTAGTAACCGGGGCCGGTCGCGGGATAGGCCGTGGCATCGCCATGCTGGCAGGCGCACACGGGGCCAGGGTTGTGGTTAACGACCTGGGTGGTTCTGAAGATGGGTCTGGAAACGATCAAAGCCCGGCAGATGAAGTCGTCGGCGAAATCAAAAACGCCGGTGGCGAAGCGATTGCATCTTATGCCAGCGTCTGCGATTGGGATGCGGCACACGAGATTATCGAAACTGCCATCAACTATTTTGGCCGCATCGATGCAGTGGTAAATAACGCCGGTAATCTACGCGATGCCATCTTTCATAAGATGACCGAGGAAGATTTCGATGCGGTTATTAACGTGCATCTCAAGGGCACCTTCAATGTAAGTCGCGCCGCTGCTACACACTTCCGCGCCCAAACCAGCGGTGCCTTCGTCAATATGACATCAACTTCGGGTCTGATCGGCAACTTCGGTCAGGCTAACTATGCGGCAGCAAAGATGGGCATAGTCGGCCTTTCCAAATCCATGGCACTGGACATGGGGCGCTTTCGAGTGCGATCGAACTGTATTGCCCCGTTTGCTTGGAGTCGATTGATCGGTACGATCCCCACCAACACCGAAGAGGAAAAAGCCCGTGTGGCGAAGATACAACAGATGACCCCAGAGAAAATCGCACCGCTTGCCGTGGCGCTCTGTAGCGATTCCGCTCAGGATGTAAGTGGGCAGATTTTTGGCGTACGTAAGAACGAAATATTTTTGTTCAGTCAAACCCGACCCATCCGCTCGGCTCACACTGCAGATAACTGGACACCCGAAGCTGTCATCGAAAGGGCTATTCCTTCATTCAGAGCAGATTTTCTTCCTCTAGAGCGATCGGGCGATGTGTTTAGCTGGGACCCGATGTGAGAAAAAGACACTGCTCTGGCAGTTTATAAATTAAACGAAAATAAAGATAAAAAGACAATGGAATACGAAAAATTACTGAACCGCAAGTTCCCGACGATTCGCCACAGCTACACGGAAAAAGACAGTATTTTGTATGCACTGGGAGTCGGGATGGGTATCGATCCGCTGGATGAAGAGTGTCTGCGCTTCGTTTATGAAGACGGATTAAAAGTGCTGCCAAGCCAGGCGGTAATCTTAGGTCATCCTGGTTTCTGGGCAAAAGAAGATGATACCGGTCTTGATTGGGTAAGGGTATTGCACGCAGGGCAGGAAATAATCCTGCATAGACCTTTACCGGTGGCCGCAACCGTGGAGGCGACATCAAGGATTACGGAAATTATTGATAAGGGAGAACGGGCCGGTGCGCTTATCGTTAGTGATCGTACTGTGCGAAATGTGGAAACCGGAGAGGATCTGTGCACACTTATTACGACTATACTGGCCCGTGGCAATGGTGGTTTTGGTAGTCCGAAAAAAGCCAGTCTAAAAACTGATCTCATACCGAATCACGAGCCTGATGAAGTCTGTGATCTTCCAACCCTGCCACAGCAGGCGCTGCTTTACAGGTTATCCGGAGATTTTAATCCACTGCACGCATCGCCACCGGTTGCACAAAATGCAGGATTCAAAGCACCGATTCTTCATGGGCTTTGTACGCTGGGCGTACTGACCCATGCCCTGGTGAAGACCTGTTGTGACTATGATCCCGCAAAATTTAAAAGAATGCGCCTGAGGTTTTCAGCGCCGGTCTATCCGGGAGACACGATCTGCATCCACCAGGGGACTTACAAC
>PBTO01000161.1 GCA_002726595.1 Gammaproteobacteria bacterium
AGGCTAAATCACTAACCCAGATGAGCTAATGTGTCTCTTAAATCAGGGCTAGCTTTGTCCAGGATGGTTTGACGACGTACATGTGTAACCGCTTTATGACCCCTGCTCCGTGGTCCTGCCGGGCTGTATGGCCGTCGAGGTCATTCCTCAGGCACATTGAACACCTCTACCATGTAATTCTGATAGGGTCCTTCAAGGAGGAAGTTATTAAAAATTTCGTGTAGAAGATTGATCGCGGTTTTGGCTGCAGCGGGCCCATCGTGCGGTGCGAAACCAATTCTGATTGAAAGCTTCCCTTGCCGGTTGCGACAGGTGAAATCGAAACGGCTGGCATCGAGACGGCGATGATCGGGCAGGGCTTCGTCGCTACGGCTGACTATAAATTTTCGCAGGGCTTTATCCATCTCCGAACGAAAAGGCACTGACGGCAACACATCCTTCAGTTCCAACTCTGGCTTGTTGGTATTTAGTCGCAGATAAAAGGGGGCCTCGGCCAACCAGTTGAAACAAAATTCAACCACACCGCCCCCTGCATCGCGGACAGCAAATTTCTGGAAGATTCCCCGGTCGGCATAACCCTGCAGTTCGGTTCTTACTGCCTTCGCAAGTTCCTGCATAAGAACCGAACCCTTACCTCTTTATTTATAATACGCCAGCGCACCCGGTGCAATGTGCCTGGGCATGGACGGCGGATACTGATTAGTCCAGAACTCTTTCTTGCCCTGACAGTTAATCAAAGTGGGTATGCCTTCCTTCGCTGCAAGTGCATAGCTGCGCTCAAGTGCCGGAGTGAATTGATCCGGACTGGTGACATATTCACCATTACCGCCCAGCGCCTCGACTATCCTGTCGTAGCGCAGGTTTTCCTGGAACAGGTACATATGCTGGGCACGTACTGCGCCACGACCGGCACCTGAGCCCCATACGCCCCAGGCATTGTTGTTGTAAACCACCATGATCGCCGGAATGCGATACTTGCTCAGGGTTTCAAATTCCATGATGGAATAGGCAGCACCTGCGTCACCGGTGACACCAAGCACCGGCGCTCCCTGATAGGCCGACTGGGGACCGACGCCGTTTTGCACCGCGGCCCCTACTCCCACCAGGTAACCCACATCCGGGCCGATGGCACCATACTGGTAAGCTCCATTACAAATCTGACCAGGGCGGTAGGCACGCAGATAACGGCGGGTATAACGGCCGATACCATATCCGCCGGATACCACGGTGGTCTGTTCACGGTCCAGTTCATTGGCGTAAAGGAAATCACCCAGTTGCTTGCCGATGACGGCCGGATGAATCGAGTCGGTATCGGCACTGTATTGCAGACCGAGCCGGTAGTATTCCTCGCTCTGCTCATCGAAGGCCTGGCGGGCCGCCGCCAGTTCATCACGCCAGCTCTGTCTACTGCGGGAAGGCAATGCATCGGCCAGTGCCTCCAGCGCGGCTTTTTCCGAGCTGACGATGCCGAGATCGATGGGTACATTGCGCCCGATATCGCTGGCATCCGGGTCGATGCGAATCCATCTGGCATCGGGACCGAAGGCAAATTCACCGATAGATGGCATACAGTACTGACCCACCAGTATCACCAGGTCGGCACTGCGTATGGCATCCAAACCGGTACTGGCCGACAACGGATGGCCATCGGAAAAATGCCCCCGCTGCGGCGCCGACTCCACGACGGCTATGTCATTTTTCTCAGCCACTTGCAACAGTGCATCCCAGGCCTTGTCATAGAAGACACCGGTGCTGGCTACTATCATGGGTCGCTCCGCGCGCTGGATCATCTCCACTGCGGCGCTGATGTCAGCTGGATTCGGATGGGCTTTGGACTCGGTGCGATAGCGGGTCTTGTCGTAGTAATACTGCAGTTCCCCCGGCTCTTCGAAACGGGCACCGGATATCTCGCCAGGAAAATCCAGGTGCACGGGTTTGGGCACACCGGTTTTCAGTTGCCTGAACGCATAGGCGGAATATTCATATATGCGATTGGGGGTGATCATGCGTTTGCCCCATTTCTTCAGGCCGTCGGTCTGCGACTGCTGATAGGCGGTCTGAATGCCGTGTTCGGTATCGTCTTCCCCGATGGTCTTGTTACTGGCGATGACCAGCAGTGGCGTACGCGAGGCGTTGGCTGCGCCTATATTCATAATCATATTGGTGAAACCCGGTCCTTCAGTGCCGGAGGTTGCCGCGATCTCGCCGGTGACACGGGTAAAGCCATCGGCAGCTGATGTCATATTGCCTTCACAGCGACCGCCATAGCTGGGAATGCCTTCGGCGGCAATGGCGTTGATCATATTGTAGTTACCCGGGCAGCAGAAAAATCCTGCTACGCCTTCGTCGCTGCAGAACTTGGCAAATACCTGGGCACCCGTCATGGGAAAATTGGCCGGTTTTGCCGCCTCCGCCAGGGTACGGGGTATTTCGTCCGGGATGCGAATGTCAGAGTGAGTGTCATCCTGTGCCGCACTCTGCTCTGTTTTCAGCATAGCCGCTGCACCGGCGCCAGCCAGTGCCGTTCCCTTTATAAAACTCCTGCGTGATACGATTTTCTCTGTTTTTGCCTTGCTCCGATTCCTTTCTCCACCTGTTCCTGATTCCTGCGCGCTCGATATTGTGGGGGTTTCAATTTGCGTGTCTTTATCTTTGCTAGCCATGCGGAACTCCTCGATGATTACTCTTGCGTTGGTCGATTCTCTTTTGGGCCTATATTAAATACATGCGCGACGATCTGCCAGATAGTTTCGTCTTCAAGTGAATCTTTAAATGGTGGCATTTCCAGTCCAGCACCATATTTGATACTGCGAAAAACATGTAGGGGTGTAGTGCCATAGTACCAGGTATCCGGAGCCGTCAGGTCCGCAGCAATGAAATCGATATTGGCCAGAGCCCTGCCATCGGCATCGTGACACTGCTGACAATTGATCAGATAATAACTCTTGCCGCGTACGGCGGCGGCTTTGGAGAAGGCCAGCGGATCGGCTTCGGCCGGCATTTCCTGTGCCAGCAGCGGTTGGCAGAGGAACAGTAAAATCAGCATAAGCAGCCGAAAACCCTGCCTTCGCAGCGTGTAAGTCCTGTTATTGTTGACCAGTACCATGCGCAAGATTGTACGGGCAATTGGGCTGTAGTAAAAGTTCTTGCTACTACAGATAAAGTCTATTCGCCGCGTACGCTACGAATCAGTTCTTCCATTTCACCGAGATACTCCTCGAGTGCAGCATGCCCACTCCGGGTAATGCGGTAGACCGATTTCGACATTCGATTGGCGATCGACTTTTTACACTGGATTAATTTGGCATCCTCAAGCTTGCGCGCGTGCACACTGAGGTTCCCATCCGTAGCGTCCAACAAACCCTTTAATTCAGTAAACGTAAGACTTGGATTTACCGCAAGCGCGCTTATTATCGCTAATCGCGTACGTTCACTAATCAGATCGCGCGGGGTGTCGCGTGCTTTTCGTCCCATCAGCTGTTGCACTTCACAGTAATAATGGCACCAAACAGCAGGTGAATTCCGCCAAAAACCAATCCAAGATAAAAATCAATCGGCGCCATGTGTTGCCAGACAGGTTGAAACCAGGAATCGGGTAAATACAGACCAATCGCCCCCAGGATCATAAACACAATACCCATGAGCGGAATGAGACGAACTGAAAAAGCACCGGCCGTGATGACTCCGGCCCCATATAGCAGCATCCATGTGCCGGGCATCAGGTCAAACTGACTTTGTCGCATGAAGAAGTCTGTCAACACCAATCCGGCAATGATCGGTGGCGCGAGAGCCAGACCGAAGCGCCGCCCGGCACTTAGTCTGGTCACCGGGCCGCGCGTTCTGGACTGATGCCAGGTCGAAGCTATGCCAGTCATACATCCAATCACGGCTATGGCCAGCCAGATATAGATGCGCGATTCATCGCTGGTTTGCAGGGGCGCCACATAGGCCCCGATCAGGGCTATTACTCCCATCCCCATAACCCCGAGTCCGGACACGCTCGTCACCGTGCTTGAGCGCTCCATGGTTTCGCGGATGATCTTCAGATTTTCGAGGTCTTCCAGGTTCGCTGTCATAGAATTTTCAGTCCAGGGCTGGCTATTGGTTCGACCATTTTAATATTTGCTGTTGTTATATCAAGTACTTTATATTATAAAGTACATTGATCAATGGACTAGAACTAAATTCAGAGAAGGGCCACAAAATGGCATTTAATCCAATAGTTGAAGCACGTGAAGACACTCACCGACTCGAGCGACTGTATCGCAGCGACCCGGCTGAGTTTATTAACCATCTGGACCACGCTTTGCAAATTTATCCGGGGTCACCCTTTCTGAAATACTGGCAGACTCGATTTGAATACACAGAGCAGCGTATTGACAATATCTCTGACGATGCTCCTGCTGCCTGATAACTATCAATCATCGAGTGTTGCTATGACCATTGAGCAAAGGAGTCCGTACTCAGACCGTGACTTCCTTATTCTACTTAATGGACTGCTGCTACAGCGGGATTTCTGCCCGCCTATGGCGCGTGGGCATTCGTTGTCGTAGTTGTTTTGCCAATCGTGTTTGGTTTTGCATGATGGGTTTTACCTACCGTTATGAAGATTTTCAAGCAGGCACTCGCTGAAGATAAATCTGTCTGTTTTTTATTCAATCGATGGCGAAACAGTAAAACAAACCCGCGCCACCCGTGCTTTCAAGATCCTGTTGGCTACACCCGCGTGAAGGATGCGCCGAATTCCACGAGCTGCCACCCTCTCCCTGGCCCATTCGGTCGTGGTGCCCCACCTGAGCCCGACCCTCATCACTCGAGGTCCAGTTATTACAGTTGCGATCATCACTCTCCGCGAATGCGGTCCCATTAGCCTGCGAGCCGGTTAGAATGTCATGCATGTTGGGCGTGTCACCTACGCCATTCACCGGATTGAGGCTCTCGGTTGCTGCCTTTTCCTTGTTGATCCTGTTATCACCGTCATGAAGTTCTGCCACGTTTGCCGCGATAAGCAAGCCTTCGGCGTTGTACCAGGGACCTTCCCCGATCCTGTCACGCGCGTGCACAGCGCCCTGATTATCGGTCGCAGTCGTACTCAGGTAGGCACGCCAGGTGTGGTCTCCCGCGTACTCAGCCGCGGCAAGTGACTGACAATGGGCGTCAGCTCCGGCCAGACCACCCAGGTCTGCGCCCTTTCCCAGCCCAATACTGGTGATAAAGAATCCTGTTACCGACTTGGCACCGCCCATTTCGCGAAATTCGGGAACATCCCCAGTGCTGGTTGCTGACGGACTCTCAACACTCCCGGCCTGTCCGCCGGCAATAAGTGTGAAGACTGTGCACAACGCTATGCAGGGTCCTGACACACGGCCAATCCTCGGTTTCGATATCATTATTTTTTACTCCTGAGCAGAGCAGAAGAACAAACGGTTCCAATGCCAAAAACAAAAACCGGAGTCAGATCTTTTTATAAGTAATAGAATCAGTCCGTGTTGCGCCATAGCTAACAAGAAAGACCTGCCCCCCAGCTTTCCTTTAGATTCGGCTGCTTAGCCTGTAGTCCAATACCATCTGCTCGGTAAGGGCTGTGCCAAAACCTGGTTCGTCGGGTGCAATAACAAAACCGTTTTCCACCCTGCAGGACATGGCATCGAGAATAGCTGAACCCACCGGGAAGCTCTCCGCCATCGAGCAGCTTGGCGAATTCAGGGCGACAGGAAAACCCCAGGATGAAGCACCGCGATGGGGAATGATCTCCAGGTTTGCCGCTTCCACAAGACGTGAAATTCGGCGCCCTGCGGTGGTACCACCACACCAGGTAATATCCGGCTGAAAAATTTCTGCCGATCCCAGTCTGATCAGAACATCGAACCCATACTGCGTGTACTCGTGCTCACCGCAGGCGATCCTGGTCCAGCCTTCGCCCCTGCCACCAATGCGGTTTACCAGTTCAGCATAACCGAAGACATCATCTGGCGAGAGTAATTCCTCCATGAAATAAAGATTGGCCGGGCGCAGGCGCTCGGCAAATTTCACTGCCCACTCCACAGTACCATCACGCGAGACGCAGTCAGTCATTAAGCGCACATCCGTGCCCAGCAAATCCCTGTCTTCCAGAACTGAATCTATGAATCTATCCAATGTTGCCTGTGGTACCCGCGGGCCACCCGTGGTAGTGCGTTTGAAGTTGCGCACCCCGGCTGCCCTGGCCTGGGCAAAATCCCCATTGGTTTGATATATGGGGATGCGGTCTCGCCCTGGCGTTCCCAATAACTCATGCACCGGCTGCCCGGCAAACTTGCCAACGATATCCCACAGGGCATTGTCAACAGCGCTAAGCGCCATAGGAAAAAGACCACGGCGGCCGTATAAAACCCCCGAGGTATACATCTGATCCCATAGCTGTTCCACATTCAGCGGATTCGCATTCATCAGCAGGTGTTTGAGATGTTTATCGATAATCTCCACCGCCGCACCGCCTCCTGCACCCATGCCGAAGCCGGTTATGCCCTGATCAGTCTTAATGATCGCGATAATCGCCGAGGGGAGTTGCTCAAATGGCCCGCCGAAACGCCACCGACGCGGATCATCGTCACCATCAAAACGCGGCGCATCAAGGAGGCCATCTGAACGCCGATTGATGTAGATCGGGTAAGCTTGCACATCCCTAATGCGTGGTGAGGTTGATTGCGCGATTAGCTGATTTAGCGGTAGAGGAGCAACGCCAGAAACGGCGGCGAGCGCGGCATACGCGCCCGCCTTCTTCAGAAATTGGCGACGGCTGCTGTGGTGATGTTGCTTGATCATGTCCTGATAGTAATTGGGGTCATTGTAAAAATACAGTAGTTTACCTGTGAATCTGGTATTTGATTATGGAGTGTAAATATCAGCCAGCTTGTAACGGTAAGGTGATAGTAAATTGCGTGCCTCGGGAAATTTCACTCTTGACCGAAATATTGCCCCAATGGGCCTTGGCGATAGCCTGCGCCAGACTGAGTCCGAGACCCGTACCCGGCTTACTCCGGCTCTGGTCACAACGGTAAAAGCGTTGAAAAATATTAGGCAAGTCGGTCTTACTTATGCCTATGCCGGTATCGGCGACGCGGATAAGCACGTCGTCTCCTACAACTTCATGGTCAATAGTAACCCTGCCACTCGAAGGCGTGTACTTAATAGCGTTGTCCAACAAGTTGCCTATCAGGCGTTGCAGAAACTGTTTATTGCCGCTTGTCAGTAAGTTTTCCTCTATCTGGTTTTCCAGTTTGACGTCATTGTCTGAAGCTAATGCCTGGTACAAATCACAGGCCTCATTGATCAATTCTGTCAGGCTAACGGTTTCCATAGTGAGGCCAATTCTGGCCTCGGTTTCTGCCAGGTCCAGCATGGTGTTGATGAGATGCAGCAGTCAGTCACATTCTTCAATAGTGCTTGCTGCCAATTGCTGGTATTGCACATCGTCCTGATTGCCAGTCAATGTGGTTTCGGCGATGCCTCGAATACGGGCCAGTGGACTCTTCAGGTCATGTGCGATGTTGTCGTTCATTTCCCGCATGCCGCCAATCAGTAGCTGTATCTTATCCAGCATATCGTTGAAGGTTGTGGCCAAACGATCAATCTCCAGTCCATGGTCTGCAGGGGGTACCCGCTCACTCAGGGCACCATTACTGATATCGATGGCCGTACTGGTCACCTGATGAACGCCAGAAAGTGATGCTCGCGCTATCAGCCATCCCGACATCAGAGATAAGAGAATTACAAAGGGAAGGCTAACCAGAGAAGTTAATCGGAAGATTTCCAGTACATCCTCACTTTCTTCCAACGATTCGGTAATTTGAATAATGTAATTACCCCCCTCGTCGGTGAGCAGACCGTAAATTGTACGTGCTGGAAACTCGTGGCCTTCGAGGTGGATGGTACTTAGCAACGGCTCTGTAGCTGCACCCAGCATTTGCGCCAGGTCAAGTGGTGGTAAGTAAGCATCCCAGGTACCGTCATTGCTGGTTCGCAATTGTACGTCGTCAAACCATCCTGGACAAAGCTAGCCCTGATTTAAGAGACACATTAGCTCATCTGGGTTAGTGATTTAGCCTTATTA
>PBTO01000162.1 GCA_002726595.1 Gammaproteobacteria bacterium
AACCACCACAAGAGATCACTACTGACTAGACACAGGGGGGTCAATTTTAAACTGCCGGAATCAAATCAAAGGGGGTCAGTTTTAAACTGCCGTTGACACTGGGACCAAGTACGATAAGAGACTCGGTGGGGTTGGTGGTGGATTCAGTATTTGATCCTGTTTTAGCGCTTCGAGAAATTAGAACGCGTAACTCACTTTATGCCCTGGATAGACTGCATCTACGAGCTGATCTGCTTAGCGCTGAGAATCTGGTCATCGGAGATCGGTATCTGTTCTTTCGAAATGCGTACCTGCAGCGAAGGGATTATGTGGTAAATGATGGCGAAGTCGAAGACGAGTTTGACGATGATTTTTGAGTGTTTCGTGACGACATTTGAACGGCTGATCGTTGTTGGCAGTTGATCTGATCAGGAATCTGCTAACGATGTTGGTGCTGCATTTACCACTGATCAGGAAAACCAATCTATTCATCGATTAAACCCTTGCGCCCCTTCAGTTAAGGGAGTAAAGTCTGCGCCGACCGACTGACACGGCACCAGAACAGAGTTTGGAACGTGCGTAAGAGATAATTTAGACCGGCAGTGTGAGCATCCTGGATGAATGTCGGAAGTGGTGAAATACTTGTTGCTGATGAAGCAACGGGTGACCGCAAAGAAATGGTTAGGTATCTCAAAAGCAGTGGCTTTAAAGTGAAAACTTCGTCCACTGAAGTGCAGTGTCTTCGTCAGATCCGAAAGAACTCTCCTGATTTAATCATCTGCGTACTCGACAACCCCTCTGTTGATGTGTTGCGTCTTGTCAACTCGATAATCGCGAAGAGGAAAGATTTGCCCATCGTCGTGCTCTGTTCTGTGGACAAGGCAGCTGAAGTCATAGCGCTACTGAAAAGTGGCGTCAGCGACTGTCTCACTCTACCCATCGCTGATCTTGCCTTGCTTGAACTGGTGGTAAACAGAAATCTGGAGCGAAATAAGCAAGCCAGCATACGCAGGAAGAGTGAGATCGAATTGGAGAAACTCAATAAGAAGCTGGTGGACAGCCTACGAGTGCTTGAGCGAGACCAACGTGCTGGGTTCCAGGTACAAAGAGGCATGATGCCCCGCTCTCCGTATAAAGTCGGTGACGTAACGTTTACCCACCAGATAATTCCGTCAGTGATACTGAGTGGAGATTTCATCGACTACTTTGAGCTTTCCGACCATCGGTTACTCTTTTACATTGCCGATGTCTCCGGCCATGGCGCGTCATCTGCTTTTGTAACTGTGTTGCTCAAAAGCCTCTCGAGACGTTTGCATAAAGAATATGAAAGGTTGGCACTTGATGATACTGCCGCCATATTGCAGTGGCTAAATGGTGAATTGCTGGAAAGTGAGCTGGAGCAACATGTGACTATGTTTCTCGGTATTGTAGACACTGACACAGGCAAACTTGAGTACAGCAATGCTGCTCACTTCCCGGCGACGATACTGAGTAGTAAGGGAGGCACGGAATTTCTGGAGATTGGGGGATTGCCGCTTGGGCTGTATGAAAACGTCCACTACGATGTACAGGTGCTTGATCTGCCTGCCGAGTTTACGCTGGTGATGTTCTCCGATGGTGTATTTGAAGTGATGTCCCAGCAAACCTTGAAAGCCAAGGAAGATTTTCTGCTGTCGTTAGTAGAAAGTGGTCATAGTAGTGTGGATGAATTGTCCAATCACTTGGGGTTGGGTAAGGCGAGAGAAGTTCCCGATGATATTGCGCTGTTTACCGTTGCAAAGGCCGGGTAGATGACATCAGCCAAAGTGTTGGTCGCTGAGCAGGATGGTGTACACGTCCTCAAGTTTGTGGGTGACGTGCGTTTTACGGTTGGGCATGCGATCGATACGTTCTTCAATGCGTTGATAAAAGGTGACGATTTCAGGTCAGTGATTATTGATCTGACGGAAACTGTGGGGATCGATAGCACATCACTTGGATTGCTGGCGAAGATTTCAATTCAAACAAAGAAGATCTACGATATCGTTCCCACCATCATATCGACCAACGATGACATTACGCGGATTCTGTTGAGCATGGGATTTGACCAGGTTTTCTTGATCGTAAAGGAACCGATGGATTCCAGCATGGAGTTGGGGGAATTGCTGATTCACAATGCCCCGGAACATGTTGTCAGAGAGAAAGTTCTGGAAGCACATAAAGTGTTGATGGAGCTGAACAAAAAAAACAAGCTGGTGTTCAAGGATCTTGTTGCCGCTCTTGAACATGAGAGAGGGCTCGCCTCCTGATTCATACCGAGTGTTTTGTCTTGATGAAATCTGCATGGGGTACATGAATCAATCCCGCCACCTTTCGTATCAAATGATCTTCATATTTATCGATCTTTCCATCTGCAAAAGCAACCTGCCACATGGTTCTGAGCAGGTATAGTTTGTCCTTGTAGGTGTAGTGTTGATTTACCAGTTGGGTGAATTGAAACAGATCAGTTGCCTGCTGTAACTCCTCTTCTGCCAAGGTGACGAGTTCCTGCAGGGTTTCGGTTGGTAGATCGAATGTCTCTTCAAGTGTCTCCACAATGACCCGCCATTCTTCTTCATCAACGCTAAGGTCAGCTTTGGCGAGTTCGATCAATAGGGCTGCAGTAGCCAATTGAATCTCCTGCTTGGATCGATCCTCAGATGACTCGTTCGCCGAGACCATTCTCGAATTGAAGAAATCTCGGATGCCTGTCAACATCGTATGCTGCCTTCCCGGTTCAGGAGTTCGAGAGCGTGTTGAATCGATTCTATCCCGGCAGAGGGTTGAGAGATGCTTGTACCTACATGTCTCCTGAAATCTTTTGCACCCGGCATGCCGCGAAACAGCCCGAGGAGATGCCTAGCCGGCTTTGTAAACAGGACATCCTGCGCGTGTCTTTGCGCAGGTACATGCTCAGCGTCCGCCTGCATATAGTGCAGATACTGATCGGCAATCTCAAAAGGATTGGCTGGCTCTTGAGCCGATTCGAATAGCATCGAGTCCAACTGGGCCAGGAACATCGGATTGTGATATGCCTCGCGCCCAATCATGACTCCATCTACATTCGGCAAGACGGCTTGAATCTGGTCACATGCAGTCAGGCCGCCATTGAGTACAAAAGTCAGGTGCGGAAACTCCCTTTTGATTTGGTAGACATAGTCATAACGTAAGGGCGGCACCAGTCTGTTTTCCTTTGCGCTGAGACCCGCCAGTATCGCCTTTCTGGCGTGGATAACAAATACACGACAGCCCCCCTCAGCTACCTTGTCGACAAAACGAGCAAAGAAATCGTAACTGTCGTAATCATCGATGCCAATCCTACACTTGACGGTTACCGGTATCTTGACCGCCGTGCGCATCCTGTCGATGCAATCAGCGACCACTTCCGGTGTAATCATGAGGCAAGCACCCATATGGCCTGCTTGTACCCGGTTGCTGGGACAGCCAACATTCAGATTGACTTCGCTGAAACCGGCGTCCTCCACCATTCTGGCGCAGACGGTCAGGTCATCAGGATCGCTGCCGCCTAACTGAAATGCAGAGGGAGTCTCGCTCGGGTGGTGCTTCAGGAATCTGGGTGCATCTCCATATATCAGCGCGCCCGTAGTCACCATTTCAGTATACACAACAGCATTGGGTGCTAACAGACGAAACAGGTACCGGCAATGTCGATCTGTAAAACCCATCATGGGTGCGGTGGAAAGTCTACGTTCGTTCATTTGAAAACCGGAAATGGCACGTTTCTATAGTGTACCAGAGGAAAAGGGTATAATTCGTGTTTTGCAAAAAGGGCTGCCAAGAGTGCATTCGGCAGTTGCAGGGAAGTCATGAAGGTAAGAACTCGAGTCGCACCATCACCGACCGGTGATCCTCATGTCGGCACCGCCTACATGGCACTGTTCAGCATGTGTCTTGCCCACAGCCAGCAGGGAGAATTCGTGCTGCGCATTGAAGACACGGATGCTTCCAGGAGTTCCAGTGAGTCGGAGCAGAATATTCTGCACTCTCTGAAATGGCTTGGACTCGAGTGGGATGAGGGACCGGATGTCGGTGGTCCACATGCACCCTATCGCCAGAGTGAGCGGCTCGACATCTACCAGCAGCATGTCAAGATCCTGCTGGAAAAGGGTCACGCATTTCACTGTTTCTGTACACCTGACAGACTCGATGAGATGCGCAAGCAGCAGATGGCCCTCAAACAAACTGCGCGCTACGATGGCCACTGCATCAACCTGCCGCCCGCGGAAGTACAAGCGCGACTTGCCGCCGGCAGTGACTATGTGGTTCGTATGAAGGTGCCCGAAAGTGGTACCTGCGTAGTCAAGGATCTGCTTCGAGGTGACATCGAGATAGACTGGTCACAGGTGGATATGCAGGTACTGCAGAAGGCGGACGGTTATCCAACCTACCATCTGGCTGTAGTTGTGGACGATCATCTGATGGAAATCAGTCACATCATTCGCGGTGAGGAGTGGATCAACTCCGCCCCTAAGCACATGCTGTTGTCTGAGTATTTTGGCTGGCAGATGCCGGTCTTCATCCACATGAATCTGCTGCGCAATCCCGATAAGAGCAAACTCAGCAAACGTAAGAATCCCACCAGTATCGGATTCTACCGGCAAATGGGTTTCATGCCGGAAGCGGTGATTAACTATCTAGGTGTGTTGGGGTACAGCATGCCTGATGGCAGGGAAAAATTCTCACTTCAAGAGATGCTGGATGATTTCGATATCCAACGGATCTCCTTGGGTGCGCCGGTGTTCGATGTGAAGAAACTGGCCTGGCTGAACGGTCGCTGGATCAGGGAAGAACTGGATGATGACGCGTTTGCAGAGCGGGTTAGCGAGTGGGCGCTCAATCCGAACAATCTCAAAAGAGTCGTGCCACTCATTAAAGAGAGGATCGATACCTTCAGTGAGATAGCTCCGATGACCAGTTTCCTGTTTGCCGGACTGCTGGATCTTGCCGCCGAGGACTTTCAACACAAGAAGGTTTCCGGCGAGGATATGAAGCGGATACTGCAATTTACCTTGTGGAGGTCCGAGGATCTGGCCGAGTGGAACCGGGATGCAATCAACCATCTGTTTGTCGAACTTGCCGACGGACTTGAAATCAAACTGGCGGATTGCCTGATTCCCATTTTCATTGCTATATCGGGAAAGACAGTGGCGCCGCCATTATTCGATTCCATGGCTGTACTCGGAGCAGAGATCAGCAGAGCACGGATCAAGCAGGCGATTGAGGTCTTGGGCGGCGTTTCCAAGAAAGAGAGTAAGCGTTTGGAGCGGGAACTGAGGGATTTCGATTAGGCGATCGGCCAGTAGTTGTTGACGGGCTCATAACTGTGATCGCACATTCCGCAACTTGAATCGAATGACATCATCCGTTAATGTTCGTCGCCTTTCCAATCGTGGGGCTATAGCTCAGCTGGGAGAGCCCGGGATGCCGTACCACTTGAATGGCATTCAAGTGGTACGGCATTCCGGGGGCGGCGGACTAGGCGTCCTCGATCGACCCCAGCCCAACCCCGCAACTTGAATCGAATCACATCATCCGTTAATATTCGTCGCCTTTCCAATCGTGGGGCTATAGCTCAGTTGGGAGAGCGCTTGAATGGCATTCAAGAGGTCGGCGGTTCGACCCCGCCTAGCTCCACCAAATCACAATCCATGCGACTCCAATGCGGTTTACTGAAGCGCAGTAAAATATGGCATTTACAGCCTAATCATTCTATAATTTGTCCAGCCCAATCCAATTAAGTGTGCCCCCGTGCAGAGTTAAAATGGGGGCATTAATAGGGGCATATTGAAACCTCGAATCTCCAATGCCCCCAACTAGGTGAACTCATGGTGCATGCAGGACAAGGAACAAAGAAAAAGGAGATGACAGACTCCAGAGCCAAAGCAGCAAAACCCAGAGAGAAAAACTATCGGCTATCAGCTGGTAGAGGTATGTATTTGGAGGTGACGGCTGCAGGAAGCAAATATTGGCGACTAAAGTACCGATTTGCTGGTAAGGAAAAACGTCTGGCTCTCGGCGTCTATCCCGAGATCACCTATAGGAAGGCGGGTCTCAAACGCGATGAGGCGAGAAAGCTACTTGCTGATGGAGTTGACCCAAGCGAAGTGAAACGAGCCCAGAAACTCTCTCAGAAAAACGCAGCGTCAAACAGTTTCGAGGTTGTCGCGCGTGAATGGCAGTCTAAAAGAACCAAGTGGTCGGAAAATTACCGAGTTAAGGTTCTACAAACAATCGAGCGGAATCTGCTTCCATATTTAGGCAAGCGGTCAATTTCAAGTATCAGTGCACCTGACTTGTTAGCTGTGCTGAGGAAGATCGAAACTCGGGGGGCAGTTGAGACGGCTCATCGAGTCAAACAGATTGCAGGGCAAATTTTTCGCTATGGAGTAGCCACCGGGCGCGCTGAACGTGATCCATCTGCGGATCTGAAGGGAGCTTTGGCCAGTCCCGTCGAAAAACACCTTGCTTCAGTGACAGATCCAAAACGTATTGGCCCTTTGCTTCTAGCTTTTGACGAGTACATAGGGACGCCAACAGTAAAATCAGCGCTGCGATTAGCTCCAATACTGTTCGTTCGTCCCGGTGAACTGAGGCACGCGGAATGGCAGGAGATTAATTTTGATACTGCTGAATGGCAGATAACAGCTAAAAAAATGAAAATGAATCAATCACATATTGTGCCTCTATGTAGGCAAGCTGTAGAGATTTTAAAAGAACAACAGTTATTGACGGGGCAGGGTCAGTATGTTTTCCCTAGTGCGAGGAGTAGTAAACGTCCAATGAGTGATAATGCGATTCTGGCAGCTTTGCGCCGTATGGGAATCGAAAAAAATGAAATGAGTGGTCACGGTTTCAGAGCGATGGCGCGAACTATTCTCGATGAAAAACTCAAGATCCGAGTAGATTGGATTGAACATCAACTAGCTCACGCTGTGAAAGACCCTAATGGTAGAGCATATAACCGAACCACGTTCCTGCCAGAACGAAAAGAAATGATGCAGAAGTGGGCAGACTTTCTAGATAACCTGAAGACTGAGGCCAGTAGCAGTAATGTGATCGCAGCCGCATTTGGAAACCACAACTGATGCCTAGAAAAAAAACTATCCAACCGGCTCCGCTGGAAATATTCCATCTAGATGATGGGACGCCAGTTGAGATCAGAGATGAAACCTGTTGTGAAATACGACGTGGTAGTCACAAGACAGACAGCTACGTGCAGAAACGAGATCATGTTCTAGAAAAAGTTTTCAATGACTATCTTGATGCTCGGAAGGGACGAGTGAAGCCAAAAACAGACTATTTGTCCACAGCTACACGCTTTGCCGGTGAATGCGAGCTTTGGGGCTTCGGCAGTGTAGATGGAAATGATGATAGCGCATTAAGAAAAAAACTGTATCCAGATATCGTGAAGCAAATCAAGATCCTTGAATCTGCAATTGTCGAGCAGAACAAAAAGTAGAAAAACCAACTAGGTACATCTTGCGCCCAACTTCAGCAGATTTCGGTGGTAAAAGGTAAGCCTCAAACTTACTTGGAGCCGAAAATGTCCAATCCGATTCCTGAATCCTTACTTCGATTACCTCAAGTTCTCAAACGATACCCTGTCAGCAAAAGCACATGGTGGTCGGGTATAAAGACAGGGAAATTCCCTAAACCTGTGAAGATCGGCGGCCGTTGCTCTGCATGGCGCTCTTCGGATATTGATCGTCTGATCGAGGAGGCCAGTCATGACTAGCAGGGAAGTTTTTCTTGTCAGGTGCCCCAGATGCTACCGATCATTAGACTATCTGCTGGCCGAGCCGGTATTCAATCAGCCTCTGCTCAGCAGCTGTCTGTTGATTGCTTTATGTCCTGTCTGCATGACCGAATTCAATCAATCGGGGTTACCTGGCAAGAAGCAGATGGGTTCAACCTGCTGGCGCAATCTGATGGCCCAGTTAGATTCGCCGTCCCAAGAGAAATGGCCTTGGGCAGTAACCTGTGGAATTACGCTCAGATTGAATTTTGGGAATTTTCAGGCTGCTCTTCGATATGGAATGGATCTCCCACAAGAATTGTATAGCAAGGTCCTTGAAGGCAAAGCTTCGATTGCACACTTCCCAGGCGGGCTGACAGTTAGCAGTTCTGCAGAGGATCTTGCCGATGCCTGAGATTCATCAAGTAAAAGACATCTGGCGTCTCCTAGCGACGGGTGACGACTCTGTTCTGGAAATCCGCGCACTATGGCCAAAGGGAATGTCACCCAGCAGGCCTCCTGTTACCCAGCATTTCAGAGTTAAGGATTTCGAATCAACAGAGGCCTGTAAGAGGGGATTTGAGTCAGCAGCAATCGAGCTTAATGAACTTGGGCCGATCTTTGAATGCGATGGTGGTCCAGCTGACTGGGATGCCGAACAACGGGAGTGGGTCGAGTACAGTCTCGATCCCGATACACTTGAATTGGCAAGACCAAAAGCAGACCGGTTTATTGCAGAGGTCAATCGATGTCTGAAAGGCGACTGCGAGTGCGCGAAAGTACGCAAGAATCCTGAATGATCCACACTGCAATTGTTAAGAATCAGTACTCAACGATAGCCATAGTTTCACAGATCCCGTGGTCAAAGCTAACCGCAAATCTGAGCCAACCTGACGGTACTAAAAAGGTTGGCTCAGGTTGGATGCCAGTGTCGGCAGAGAAAGGCCCAAGAACGAAGGACCGTATAACTACGGTAGATGCGCTCGTACTGGATGTAGAAGCAGACAAGGACGGTGGAAAGGAGCCACCTTCTGTTGAGCACATGCTAGGCAAATTGCGTAAGCTGGGCTTTCAGAGCTTTCTCCACACTACGTTCAGCCACACCGAAGAACATCCACGCTATCGGCTTGTGTTCGAGATAAGTCGGCCTATGGAACCTGACGAGTTGCGCCCTGTCGGTTTGGCTGTCGCACGAAGCGTTGGTATTGAAGATTCGTTTGATAAAGGAGCATTGGAGCCAGCTCGGCTGTATTTCTTGCCTCGATGCCCGAAGGACCGGAAGGCGCTGTTCCGGAGCGAATCCGTTGAGGGTGTGGCACTGCAGATAGACTTGCTCCTTGATCCGAACAAGACCGTTCCTGAAGTTGTTGATCTTGATCCAAAGTTAATAGAGTGGAACGACAATCTCTTGGGGCGAACGTGGCCCGAGAAGGAAGCCAATGTCGAGGAGGCCCGAAAGTTGCTTGAGCAGTGCTCACCGGATTGTCCCTATCCTATTTGGCGAAACATAATCTGGTCAGTTTGCTCGTTGGGTTGGGACATTGGTCCAAAGCTTGTTACTGATTGGTCCAAGACGTCGAAGATTCACTGGCTTACCCCAAAAAAAGCGCAGGCGGCACAGGGGTTCCTAGATGCGATCATTTCCAGCTATGACTCAAGCAAGCCTGTATCTATCGGGACGTTGATTTTTCATGCCAAGTCGCACGGGGATAAGAGAGAGGCACAAACCCAAAGCGACGTTGCATCAGAAGAGCGGCCCCGTTTTACATTCCAGACCCCAGCAGAACTTCGAAGCAAGCCTACTGAACCATGGCGGGTGAAGAAACTTCTGCCCGAGCGAGGACTTGTGGCTATCTATGGCGCTAGTGGATCAGGAAAGAGTTTTTACGCTTTGGATCTGTTGGCCAAAGTCGCCACTGGACTCGATTTCTACGGTAGGAAGGTTCAATCTTGCCCGGTTGTATATGTAGCTCTGGAAGGCGCTGGTGGGTTTACTAAACGAGTACAGGCGTGGGAGAAACACCATGGCACAAAGCTCCCTGATGATTTTCGAGTCGTAACTGACAACCTATCGTTGTTTGATGAAAACCCAGCAGAATTTGCGGATGCGGTAAACGCGGAGGGACTTGGCGGTGGCATCATTACCATTGATACATTGAATCGCTCGGCACCATCTGCAGATGAAAATACATCCAGAGACATGGGTACCATCATCTCACACGCCAGCGTACTCGGAGAACTCACCAGATCATTAGTAATCCTGATTCACCATGTTGGCAAGAATGAAACCAGTGGGTTACGAGGACACTCCAGCTTGCGCGCTGCCTTGGAAACATCAATAGAAGTCAAGAACAAAGCAGGTGGCAGGGAGTGGTGCGTTGATAAAGCCAAGGATGAAGAGGATGGTGTCAGTCTTCCCTTTAAGCTTGAGATGGTCAGCCTTGGTACAGATGAAGACGGTGATGAAATCACGTCATGCGTTG
>PBTO01000163.1 GCA_002726595.1 Gammaproteobacteria bacterium
GAACATGTGGTGCGCCCACACGATCATACTCAAAGCGCCGATGCCGATGATTGCCCACACCATCATGCGGTAGCCGAAAATATTCTTGCGGGCATGGCAGCTTAGTACGTCCGAAACCAGACCAAAAGCCGGTAGCGCAACGATGTATACCTCCGGGTGACCGAAGAACCAGAACAGGTGCTGGAACAGAAGCGGGCTACCGCCCTCGGTATCCGATAGTTGACCGGACTCGATAACTGCCGGCATGAAGAAGCTGGTACCCAATATGAGATCGAACAGCATCATGACACCTGCCACCAGCAATGCCGGGAACACGAGCAGGCCCATTACGGTTGCAACGAAGATGCCCCAGACACTTAGCGGCAGGCGCATCATGGTCATGCCGCGGCAGCGAAACTGCAGCACAGTGACTACGTAGTTCAGGCCACCCATGGTGAAGGCGACGACAAACACGGCCAGGGAGGCCACCATCAGTATGATCCCCATATCGCTTCCCGGCGTACCTGCCATTGAGGCTTGTGGTGGGTAGAGCGTCCACCCTGCACCAGTCGGACCACCGCTGACGAAGAAACTGGCCATCAGGATGATTACCGAGAGCAGGAAGAACCACACCGAGAGCATGTTCATGAATGGAAATACCATGTCCCTGGCACCACACATGAGTGGAATGAGGTAGTTTCCAAAGCCCCCCAGGAACAGCGCAGTGAGCAGGTAGATCACCATGATCATGCCGTGCATGGTTACTGACTGGTAATAGAAGCTTGGATCGACAAAATCTACCGATTCTGGAAAGCCCAGTTGCAAACGGAATAACATTGAAAGCACCATTCCCACGACGCCGGTGAAGATCGCAATGCTCCCATATTGGATGGCGATAACTTTGTGATCTTGACTCCAGACGTATTTGCCCACCCAACTACGTGGATGGAGCATTTCCATCTCGCCATCTTGATCCGTTAATGGTACGTAAGCCATTAATTCCTCCTGAACTCGTTGTATATTGCAGGCCCCGGGGCCACTACAAATTTCTAATCTACCAATCCAATGTATTCTAATTATTGCCGCTTATTTGATTAATGTATGCTGCGACATCTTGAATCTCTTCCAGGCCAGACATGGCCGTAGCCATCTGAACCATCTGTTCGCCATAATCATCACTGCGGTGTAAGCCACGGATGCCAGCGCGGAAGTTGCTGATCTGGGTGACGAAGTACCAGTCGCTCATGCCGGCCAGTTTTGGCGCCTCGGTGTACCAGGTACCGGAACCACCATCGAGATGGCAGGCAGCACAGTTACGATCATAGATATGGTAACCGTTATCCACGTCACCGGAAACTGTAGTCGGAGCCGGGTTATCGGGCAGGCTGGCGATATAGGCGGCCACATTACGGATCGCAGCGTCACCGGCTAATCCATTCGCCATCGGCGCCATGGCCTGGCCGTTGGTATCGCCTTCGCCACCGCGCACGCCATTCTGGAAATAGCGGATCTGACGCTCTATATACCAGGCTTGCTGGCCGGCGAGTTTGGGAGCGTTCAGGGCTTGATTGCCTTCGCCCTGGGCTCCGTGACAAGTAGCGCATATGGCGTATTGCGTCTGACCGGCGGCAATATTGGCCGCTGGAGCATTCTGTGTATCCGCGAAAGTGGGTTGCGCGGCCAGCCAGGCGTCATACTCGGCTTGAGTCTCTATAACAACTGCACCACGCATAACAAAGTGGGCGATACCACAATACTCTTCGCAAAGCAGATCGAAGGTGCCTGTTTCCGTAGGTTCGAACCAGAGATAGGTAGTCTGTCCGGGCACCAAATCCATCTTCACCCGAAATTGTGCCACGGTATAGTTGTGGAGCACATCAGTGGAGCGCAGCAGGGCTTTTACGGGCTGGCCAATGGGCAGGTGCATTTCAGGATCGCTGACCAGAATATCATCTTGTCCATTAGGATCTTCCGGGTTGATACCGAAGGGATTGGATTCGCTGACAAACGGGACATCTGCCGCACCCAGCAGGCCATCGGCGCCCGGGTAGCGGTATTGCCACTGCCACTGCTGTCCAAGTACTTCCATTTCGGCAGCACCTTCAGGGACGTTTACGAAGACTGCCCATACAAACAGGCCTGGACCCAGCAAGGCGACTATACCGACAGCAGTGAACGAGGACAGGTAGAGCTCAAGCTTGGCATTTTCAGGCTCATAAGCGGCCTTGTGACCATCTTTCTGCCGGAACTTGTATATGCAATATACCAGGAACAGGTTTATCACAATGAACATGAATCCTGAAGCCCAGAGGGTGAGGTCCATAGCAAAATCGATGGCCCCCCAGTTTGCTGCAATATCGGTAAAATACCACGGGCTGACGAAGTGGAAAATAACTGTTCCAATCACCAGAATAAGAAGAACGACCGCTAAAGTCATAAACCAGTATTCCTTTTATAAATTACATTAAAGCGGGCGTCGTGCCACTGGGCATCCAACGCCACCTCTATAACGAATATGACGAAACCATTATCGTATTCTTATTGCTTTTCAGGGTATGGGACAGTGTAGTAAACACTACACAAAGTGAATAGTTAAGCTAGTCTCGCAGTAGTCTAACGTCACAAGATCATTCCCGGTAAATTCCCTGGTATTTATTTCTTTCTGGGTGGGGTAATACTGAGTCTTCGACCTCCGGTAACTACTAGCATAACTACTAGCTCCTACGCCCACCATTCAGCCACGGGAATGCTATAGAAAATTGACTTTAACCGCAAGCAATTTTGGCTCTGAAGTACCGTAAAACTTACGGGAAATTAAGCATTGTAGATACTGCGATATTGAACAGGTGAAAGGCCTGCGAATTGCTAAGCTTCTGGATAATAATCGTCACAGGCCTTAGTTTGAATTCTGCTTCCAAAAAGCAGAAATGATACAGTGATATTTTGAGATTGAGCGCAAAACGTGGTTGAATGCCCGCGCCTGAAAGAGTCCCGTTAACTCCGAGAATGCCAGTGACAGAACTTACCTCCAAACAAGCCATCAGTTGGCGCGACTTCTACGAAATGTGCAAGCCAAGAGTGGTTATGCTTATGCTGCTGACTTCTCTGGTTGGCATGTTTCTGGCGGTTCCCGGCATGGTGCCTTTGGATATCCTGGTGTTGGGGAATTTGGGGATCGGGCTGGTGGCCGGTTCTGGCGCCGCGGTCAATCACCTGATAGACCGCAAAATCGATGTTTTAATGAAACGAACCCACAACAGGCCGTTACCCCAGGGTCGTGTTGAACTAGGGCAAGCCATAATATTTGCGGTAATTATTGGCGTTGTGGGGATGGCAGTGCTGCTATTCTGGGTGAACCCACTAAGCGCCTGGCTGACACTGGGTTCTTTTGTCGGGTATGCGTTCATTTATACGGGTTATTTGAAGCGAGCCACTCCGCAGAATATCGTTATTGGTGGCCTGTCCGGCGCGATGCCGCCTCTGCTTGGTTGGTCTGCGGTCACCGGTACCATTGAGCCGGATGCATTGATTCTGGTTCTGATTATTTTTGCCTGGACTCCCCCTCACTTTTGGGCGCTTGCCATACACCGTAAAGAGGAGTACGCAAAAACGGGCATTCCCATGCTGCCAGTGACCCATGGTGAGTATGTCACCAAGGTTCACATCATCATCTACACAGCGATTTTAGCCGTTGTGAGCGTTTTTCCTTATCTTGCCGGGATGAGCGGACCACTTTATCTGGCCTCAGCGCTGGCTTTAGGCGCTGGTTTCCTCATCTGGTCGAGTTTGCTGATGTTTAAGCAGAAACCCACCACCGCAATTGAAACCTTTCGCTATTCCATCGTTTATCTGGCGCTGCTGTTCTTTGCCCTTTTGGTAGATCACTACCTGTTTTAACTCCTGTCCCTGTGGATTTGACTAAAAGCAAAGCCGGTCTCATCGCATTCGTCATTGTGGACCTGCTGTTGGCCGTGTTTCTGGTCTATCTGTTTGTCGGGAACAGCAACCGCCTGTCCGATGCAGAACTGAGAGAAATAGGCGCAACGGTTTACCAAGATCCGAGGGCGATAAGCCCTTTCCAGCTACTTGACCATCGGGGGAATTACTTTACACAGGAAGAGTTTGATGGCCACTGGACGCTGCTGTTTTTTGGCTATACCGCCTGCCCGGACATTTGCCCGTTGACCATGGCAGAGTTAAAGCGGTTTTATCAAGGCCTGGAGCAGAAGGATGATACGAATATCGTACTGATTACGGTCGACCCGCTAAACGATTCGCCCCAGAAAATGGCAGACTATGTGGGCTCCTTTCATGAAGACTTTATCGGCCTAACAGGGGATTCTGCCACCATACAGCAGCTTGCCACTGACCTCTATGTTGCCTATTCGGATTCACCGGAGAGGCAAGAGAACGGCAATCACACCATTGATCACAGCACCCATATTTCTGTCATCAGCCCGGATAGCAATTACCACAGTGTGATGCGAGCGCCACACCGCAGTGCAGACATAAGCGTGGCGTATGAAGCTATTCGAGACCGCTAAGGTGAGTAAAAGGACAAACGGGGTCAGTGTAAAAATTTAAAAAATGGGATCAGTATCTGAGATATCCCCAAAACGTATCGAGTTAAATCAAAAGATTAGACTAATATTTGTGTGTAACGCACCTATTTTTACTGTTGCTGCCATACGTGTAGGACGCAAGCTCGCTCGTGTACTTTTCTATATCTGAGGCCTGACTAAGAGATTAAAATAGTCTCTGGCTTCTACACTTTTTTAGTTAATAGTTACAGAGACTATGGCTATGTACTTCTCTGGCTTTTCCCGCAAAAGCAACAACCCCTTCCCAAGCCCCGATACACGCATCAACTACCTACGTCTATTCTGACCCCATTCTTTGCCTGACTGGCAGAAAATATAAAACCAGGAAGAAAAAACTGGCCACGGTAACAATCGACGGTCCCACCGGGGTGTCAGCGATGAAGGCCATAATTAAACCCGCCACTACTGATAATGCGCCGATGATACTGGCCTTGATTGCCATTTGTTCAGGAGTTTTGGCGATTTGCCTGGCTGCGGCCGGGGGGATTATAAGCAAGGAGGTGATCAACAGAACGCCGACGATTTTCATCGAAATAGCGATTATCAACGCCATCAAAACAACCAATAAAAGATTAAGCTTATCAGGATTTATGCCTTCTACTTCAGCCAACTCTGCATGTACTGTAATGGCCAGAAACTGATTCCAATATCTGAATAGTAATGCGGCAACCAACAGACTGGTTGCTACAACCCAGACCAAGTCGCCGGCGCTAACAGTCAATAATTCACCGAATAGCAGCGCTTCCAGGTTTACTCTGACAGAATCGGAAAAAGCCAACACCACCACGCCTATAGCGAGTGTACTATGGGCTAAAATTCCCAATAGATTATCGGTAGAGATGGTTTTGTTCTTGCCCAGGGCTACCAGCAGGAGCGAGAAAACAATACAGCTAACGAGTATGCTTAGCTGGGCGTTGATATCCAGAATTAGCCCCAGCGCAATTCCCAACAAGGCCGAATGGGCCAATGTGTCGCCAAAATAAGACATCCGGCGCCAAACGATAAACGAGCCAAGCGGGCCCGATACAAATGCCAGACAGAGACCGGCTATCAACGCGTAAACAACAAAATTTGTAGTAAGTAGTTGTGCCAGCGCTTCAATCATCTTCGGATCCAATGACATTTCCAGTCAGGTCGTGTTCATGATTGTGGTGATGTGTATACACAGCAATATTTTGTGCCGCACCAGGGCCGAACAGATCGAGATAGGCAGGGTCATTGCTGACCTGTTCCGGCTTGCCGTGACAGCAAATATGCTGGTTCAGACAGATCACTTCGTCAGTGGCGGACATTACCAGATGCAAATCGTGGGATATCATCAGCACGCCACATTGTTGCTCGTTAGTAATTTGATTTATTAATTGGTAAAGCTCAGCCTGGCCAGCCAGATCGACCCCTTGTGCGGGCTCATCCAGAATCAGCAATTCGGGCTTTCTTATCAATGCGCGGGCCAATAATACGCGCTGCATTTCGCCGCCAGAGATGTCCTGAATTTGATGATAGAGCAAATGGCTGATCTTGATTTTCTCCAACACCGAGTCGATTTGACCGGGATCATTCTTCCGCGCCAGTTGCAGGAACCTCAGCACAGTGAGGGGCAGTGTTGGTTCAATATGAAGTTGCTGTGGCATGTAACCAATACTGAGAGAGGCTTGTCGCTTTATGGTGCCGGAATCCGGTTGCAGTAACCCCAGCACGATGCGGATCATGGTAGTCTTGCCTGCACCATTTGGGCCAATCAGGGTAACTATTCGCCCCGCTTTGACTTCAAGGTTGATATTCTCCAGCACCTTGCGGCCATCGAAGCTGATGTTTATTCCTTTTGCCGAAAGCAGGGGTGCTGTTTGAACCTGTGATGAATCCATGTGGTACGAGGCCTGATTAAAATCCCGGGATGTCTCCGATTGAAGCTTATAGATAAATCTGAATGGTATATCATACCACTGGTCTAAATTAGCCATTGATTTTCTTCAGCCATGCCCAAATTTGCTACGTTAGCCCTGCTCACCACCTTGCTGTCTGCAAGCACTAGCATGGCGGACGTGAGTATTGCTGCGACAATAAAACCGTTGCAACTCATTGCTAGAGAAATCCTTGGGGAAAAGGGGTCTGTATCGGTGCTGTTAGCCGGAAATTCTCCCCATAGCTATGCCTTGACTCCATCCGATCGGATAGCCCTGGACAATGCCGACCTGGTGCTTTGGGTCGGCAAGGAACTGGAAACGTTTATCGAGGGAGCGATCGACCAGTTGCAGGGCCAGGCCACTGTGCTAACGGTATTGGAGATGCAGGATTTAAATAGACTAAACCTCGAAAATGCTCAGCTTGATCCACACGTATGGCTGGATACCCGCAATGCACTGCAAATCGCGCGGGCAATCAGCCGCGAGTTAGAGGCACTGGATGGGGAAAATAAGGCAGTATACCGGCAGAATCTGGCGTCATTTCAAAATCAAATGGACGCGACTGAAGAAGAGCTATTGCGAGTCACCGCAAGCTTACTTGCCACACCGTTCATAGTGCATCACAACGCCTACCAGTATTTCGAACAGCAAATCGGTCTCGAACATGAATTTGCACTCGTGCTCGACCCTGAGATGCAACCGGGCATTCGACAAATTTTAAATGTCAGGGAGTTAATCCAGCAATCTCAGCCGGGCTGTCTGCTGCTGGAGCCGGATTCCAATCAGGCAGCGATCGATACGTTCTTATCCGGCTACGAGCTTACGCAAATCACAGTGGATTTGCTGGGCAATCAGGTGGTTAACAGCCGTGAGGGTTACAGCCAGCTAATGCTAAATCTGGCAGACGCATTTATTTCATGTCTCACACAGCAGTGACGAAGACCAGAAGCAGGGAACGGTATTGAGCGAGACAAAACCACTTATTCTTGTAGACGGCTCATCCTATTTATTTAGAGCCTTTCATGCCCTGCCGCCCCTAGTTTCCAGCAAGGGACAGCCAACCGGAGCGGTGAAGGGTGTCATCAATATGATCCGCAGCCTGATAAGAAATCACCCTGATAGCCATATCGCCATCGTGTTCGATGCTAAAGGCAAGACATTTCGCAATGAAGTGTATGCAGAATATAAAGCCCATCGCCCGCCCATGCCTGATGAGCTCAGATCCCAGATATTACCGATTCACAACATCATTCGGGCGATGGGGCTGCCACTGCTAATTGTGGAGGGGGTAGAGGCAGATGATGTGATTGGCACACTTTCATCGCGGGCGAGTGACAAGGGCGTAGCCACGTTGATTTCAACCGGCGACAAGGATTTGGCACAATTGGTCAATAATAATGTAACGCTCATGAACACGATGACAAATGAGACGCTGAACGAGGAGGGTGTCAAAAATAAGTTTGGCGTACCACCGGGCAGGATTATCGACTACCTGGCCTTGATGGGAGATAAATCGGATAACATCCCCGGCGTACCCAGCGTAGGGCCAAAGACCGCAGTTAAATGGCTGCTGGAATATGACTCCATCGAAGGTGTCATAAACAATGCTGGGCAAATAAAAGGCAAGGTGGGGGAACGCCTGCGAGAAAACATAGATTTGCTCAGGCTATCTTACGAGCTTGCCACAATTAAACTGGACGTCACGCTGGACATTGAGATTGAAGATTTAGTAATAGCTGAAGAAAATCCAGAAACCCTGCACGAGTTATTCTCTGCAATGGAATTTAAAACATGGATTAAGGAACTCGAAGCCAAAGGAGTAAGCTCGATCTCCCCTGCCAACGGTGACGGCGAAGCCAATAAGTCTGCGACTGAATCTGACATCTGTCCGAACAGCATTAACTACCAAACAATCACTACGGAACAAGACCTTGCCAGAATAGTAACTACATTGGGCTCAAAGCAAAAAATTGCGTTGTCTCTGGAGCACTGTCCCTCGCATTTTATGGCGGCAGGAATTCTCGGACTGGCCATTAGCTTTGATATTGGGCAGGCGTTCTATATCCCATTGGCACATGACTATGATAATTGCCCGACGCAACTGAAAACCGAGCAAGTACTCTCAGCACTTAAGCCCATCCTGGAAAATTCCGCCATAGCCAAGGCCGGGCATGATCTGAAACTGACAAGACACCTTTTACAAAACCATGATATTGAATTGAGTCCACTGAAATTCGATGCCTTGCTGGCATCCTATGTTATCAATTCGGTGGCATCGAAACACCGGTTGGCCGATATCGCCCAAACCTATCTGGACGTAGAAGCAAAGAATATTGACGAGTTGCTGGGCAAGGGGAAAAACAAGCTTTCACTGAGCGAAATACCGATTGAAAAACTGATGCCCATCGCGGCAGAAAAGGCTGACTTCATCCTGCGCTCATCGATTCGGCTGACCGAGATTCTGGCAGCCAACGGGCACTTGCTGGGTCTCTACAAATATTTTGAACTGCCCCTGATTGAAGCTCTGCAGAAAATAGAGCGCAATGGGATCAGTGTCGATGTACAACTATTAGCTCAACATAGCAAAGAATTGGGTGAGAAACTGCAGCAGCTAGAGCAAGCGGTCTTTGCCATTGCCGGAGAGGAATTTAATCTCGGTTCACCGAAGCAGCTGCAAAGTATCCTCTATGAAAAGCTCGACTTGCCAATTCTGAAGAAAACAAAAACCGGTCAGCCTTCCACCGCAGAACCGGTACTTCACGAGTTAGCAGCGGAATTTGAGCTACCAAAACTAATTCTCGAGCACCGCAGTTTAAGTAAATTGAAGTCCACCTATACGGATAAGTTACCGCTTGAGGTTAACGAGGTCTCGGGTCGTATCCATTCGTCGTTTCAACAAGCCGTCGCGGCAACCGGTAGGCTGTCCTCCACCGAGCCCAATCTGCAGAATATTCCAATCAGAACAGCAGAAGGCAGGCGTGTGCGCCAGGCTTTTATCAGTGCCCCGGGATACCGGCTGATATCGGCAGATTACTCGCAGGTGGAGCTCCGCATCATGGCACACCTGTCCCAGGATAAGGGACTGCTCGCTGCTTTTTCTGCCGGGCTTGATGTTCACCGGGCGACAGCTGCGGATGTCTTTGGTGCTGCGGTCGAGGACGTGACTATGGACCAGCGGCGCAGCGCAAAAGCGATTAATTTCGGTCTGATCTATGGTATGTCCGCCTTTGGGCTGGCCAATCAACTGGCGATAAGCCGGCGTGATGCGCAAACCTACGTGGAATGCTATTTTGAAAAATATCCTGGTGTGCGCAAGTATATGGATGAAACCCAGGCCCAGGCTGATGAGTATGGTTTCGTGGAGACACTTTTTGGTCGCCGGCTCTATCTGCCTGACATTCATGCCGGTAATGGCATGCTGAGGAAGGCGGCGCAGCGCACTGCGATTAATGCGCCGATGCAGGGGACGGCGGCAGACATTATTAAACGTGCCATGATTGATATCGATCACTGGCTGGCCAGTGTAGATCTGGATGCGCGAATGCTGTTGCAGGTGCATGATGAACTGGTGTTTGAGGTGAAGCAGGAAGATATTGATCTGTTGGCCGATGGCGTGCGCTTTCGCATGGTTACGGCGGCGGCGCTTGATGTTCCTTTGGTTGTGGATATTGGTGTCGGGAATAATTGGGATGAGGCCCATTAGTAAAGTGTAGTTCTGTCTGGGGAAACATTCAGTAACTCGAATGAGCTGCGGAGACACGAACTTAGCATTCCTTGCTGTGACACGCCGTAAATACCTAAAGACCAAAGTTCTAAATTAAATTGTGCATGCTGCGCTTTGGCTACTGCGTACTTTATTGCGTCAGATGGCTCTGCGCCAGCATCCATGCTGGCGAAGGTCACTGCAAGGAATGCCTAGCCCATGTCTCCTTGTGCAAGATCGACTTTATTTGCTTTTTTCCAGCTTTATATTTTCGATTCAGTCGGGCTTAGCCAGTCGGAAAGAGTCGAGAGTACCGGTTTGATTCCTGTTTTCTTGAGAGACGAAAATAGCTGAACGTTGACATCGGGCAGTTCACCTAATTCCTTCTTCGCCGCCAGTAGCGTGTTTTGCGCAGGGCCCTTCTTGAGCTTGTCGGATTTGGTGAGGAGTAATAGCAAGGGCAGGTTTGATTGCGTTGCCCAGTCGATCATCATGCGATCGAAATCTTTTAGCGGGTGGCGCACATCGCTGAGCAGGACCAGGCCGACCAGAGATTGCCGTTTTCGCAGATACTGCTCCAGCTCGAATTGCCATTTGTTTTTCACTGCAAGTGGCACCTTGGCATAGCCATAACCGGGCAGGTCAACCAGGTATCTGCCCGGCTCTACGGTAAAGAAGTTGATGAGCTGGGTGCGCCCGGGTGTTTTGCTGATACGAGCCAGGTTCGATTGGTCGGTCAGGGTGTTGATGGCGCTGGATTTGCCGGCGTTCGAGCGCCCGGCAAAGGCAACCTCAGACAGGCTGTCGGTTGGGCAGTCTGTAAATTTGGCCGCACTGATGGCAAACCTGGTCTCTTGAAAGTTCACAATTTACTTCCTGTTCCTGCTGGAACTGGTCTGCATTTTCCATGGGAAGGTCGGCGTCGGAGTATATAAAATTCTGGGGACTTTACCTAATTACAGGGATTCTTTGGAGCTCTCACAGTTCAGCTGAAGTTTCTGCTTGCGTTGGCCATGCTGAATAGAGTCGGCAGCAAAAATAAGTTATAATCCGCGACCGCTCAAAGGCGCACTGCTCGACGTGTGCTTTGGTGCGCTGTCGCGTTTATTTAATTTGTCTAAGTCAAGGAGCATCAGGATACCCCATGAACACATTTGCAAGAGTTCTCACGTCCGCTTTATTAGTCAGCCTCATGGCACCTTCTTTGTTATTTGCCCAGGGTGATGCGGCCGCTGGCCAGGCCAAGTCGGCGCTGTGCGGTTCGTGCCATGGTGCCGATGGGAATAGTGTCCTCAGTGTGAATCCCAAGTTAGCTGGTCAAAATGCAAAATATATGGTCAAGCAAATGATGGATTTTAAATCCCGCGCCAGGCCCGGTCAGACTATGGTCGCGATGATAGCGAATGTTTCCGAGCAGGATATGCAGGATATCGCAGCCTACTACGCCTCACAGACGGTAACAGTAGAAGGGGCAGATGAGGCATCAATTGAGCTGGCGCAGACATTGTACAGAGCCGGCAATCAGGAATTGTCGGTGGCCGCCTGCTCTGCCTGCCACTCACCGACGGGCAGTGGTAATGAACCGGCCGGATATCCAGCACTGGGTGGTCAGCATGCGGATTATACGCTGCTGCAATTGAAGGATTTTCGCTCCGGGACGCGGGAAAATGATGAAGCAGGGATGATGCAAACCACTGTGGAGCGGTTAACAGACAGGGAACTGGAAGCACTGGCCAGTTATTTGTCCGGCTTGAATTAAGGCACCTCTGATTAATTGCATACGGTCTCTGGCCTACAGGCTGTTTCGCAATCAAGGCGCCATTTTGGCAGGTTTTTGCTCCTGCAAA
>PBTO01000164.1 GCA_002726595.1 Gammaproteobacteria bacterium
GCGCAAAAGCGCCTTGCATCTAAACGCTGAGAGACCCGCTGCACCCGAAACTTAACCCTGGTCGAGGTACTAGGACATGAGCGGGGAATTCCAGATACAGTAAATCCCTGAATGCTCGGGCTAGATTGCCGAATTTTTTCTTAGTGCCCCGATTTCAGCTGCAGAAAACCCCCAACCAGCCAAAATCTCCTCCGAATGTTCTCCCACCAACGCTGCCGATGATTGAATCGCTGACTGGGTACGACTGAATCTGGGCGCCGGAGCAGGTTGCACGACGCCATCAAACTCGACAAAGGTGTCCCGTGCCTTATTGTGTGGATGATTGGGTGCTTCCGCCAGATCGAGCACAGGGGCAAAACAAATATCGGTTCCCTCCATGATCTCGCACCATTGTGCTCTGGTTCTGGTTTTAAATAACGACTCAAGTTTCTGCCTCAGCTCCGGCCACGCAGCCTGGTCTTGTTGCGCTAGCAGGGCCGGATCATCCAGCCCGGATTTTTCCAATAGCAATGCATAGAACTGTGGCTCTATTGATCCGATAGATATGTATTTTCCGTCACTGCATTCGTAGCTGCCGTAAAAGTGTGCGCCGCCATCTAACTTGTTGCTCTCCCGGTCAGTAGTCCACATATCCAGCGCCAGTAAGCCATAAAAGGGGCTTAGCAGACTCGCTGTACCGTCGGTCATGGCCGTATCGATCACCTGGCCCTGCCCTGAAGTGCTGCGCTCAACCAATGCGGCAAGCACTCCGCTTAGCAGGTACATCGCGCCACCGCCGAAGTCACCAACCAGATTCAGTGGCGGTGGGGGTGGCCGGTCGGCATAACCCATCGCTCCTAATGCGCCGGCAATGGATATGTAATTTATGTCATGCCCGGCAGCCTGGGACAGGGGACCGGTTTGTCCCCATCCAGTCATGCGGCCAAAAACCAGTTTGCCGTTGCGCTCCAGGCAAACATCCGGACCGAGTCCCAGGCGCTCCATAACACCGGGCCGAAACCCTTCAATGAGCACGTCGGCATTTTCTACTAGACGTAACAGCGCTGTGACAGCATCCGGATTCTTCAGGTCCATGGCTAGTGAACGCCGGCCACGGTTCAGTACGGCTTTACGATCGCCCCCGCCGGCCTGGCTGAGTCGATCGATGCGAATTACTTCAGCGCCCATGTCCGATAACATCATGGCGCAGAACGGACCAGGCCCGATCCCGGCCATTTCGATCACTCGTATTCCTGTTAGTGCTCCCATAATTCCTGCATCCCCGACGCCTTTTCAGGAATGATAGGGGATTCAGGGTAGGCATAAAAGGGGATTGATAAAGATAATTTCTCCTTCGTTGCATGTTTTACCCAGCATTGGAAGGTTTTACTTATGAAGGGAATAATTTATGCTGAGCGGTTACTGAGGAGATCTAGGGTAATCAGCAAAATCAGGATGGTGTGATGGAGTTACAAGAAAGAACAGCGTTTATCACCGGTGGCGCGTCAGGTTTGGGCCTGGCGACTGCACAAAATTTTGTCTCAGCCGGAGCCAATGTCCTATTGTATGACCTGAACGCAGAGCTGTTGGAAAAGGCTGCCGGAGAATTGGGCAATCAAGCGATCTGGCATACGGGCGATGTTGCCGATGAGTCGGCAGTAGCCGAGGCCGTTGCCAGGGCGCAAACGGAATTCGGCACAATTCATATCAACGTGAATTGCGCGGGCATAGGCGGTGCGGCACGCACGGTGGGCAGAGACGGTCCCATGCCGCTAGCGAAATTCGAGCACATCGTTCGGGTCAATCTGATTGGCACTTTCAACGTTTTGCGGCTATGTGCTGAAGTAATGCAGGTAAATGAACCACAAAATGAAGATAACGAACGCGGTGTTATTGTCAATGTGGCATCGATTGCGGCCTTCGATGGTCAAACCGGGCAGGCTGGCTATGCGGCATCCAAGGGGGGCATCGTGTCCATGACCTTGCCCATAGCCAGAGATCTGGGCAAGCGAGGTATTCGGGTGAATACAATAGCGCCTGGAGTCTTCGAAACGCCGCTGCTTGCCTCGGCACCTGCCGAAGTGCGGGAGCCGTTGATTGCTATTACCCAGTTTCCCAAACGACTCGGTGAACCGGACGAATTTGCCGACACCGTTCGGTACCTCGTGAATTGCAGCTACATGAACGGGGAAACCATTCGCCTGGACGCCGGGATAAGAATGCCATCGATATAAAGAGAAGCACTGGCTAGCTCGATTATCGATATGGATTTTATATTACAGATCAAACTATCAATTTTGGTATTAAGTTATAAATCTCGTTATCGACTTGAGCTTTAAATAATGAATCCGTTAATCGCGTGAACCGCTAAGTAAAGAGTTAGCAATTAGAAAAGGGGAATTGGAACAATGGCAGATGCATATATAGTTGGTGCGGTACGAACTGCGACGGGTCGCAAAAAAGGCAGGCTGAGTCAGATTCATCCTGTGGACATGGGGGCGGTGGTTGTAGATGAGCTTGTCGATCGAACTGGTATACCCACCGACGCAGTGGACGACGTAATCTTCGGCGTGGTCAGTCAAATTGGTTCTCAAGCCGGTAATCTTGGTCGTAATGTTTCTTTGTCATCCAGACTGGATTTAGAAGTGCCAGGGACCACAATTGATCGCCAGTGTGGTTCATCCTTACAGGCCATTCAATTTGGTGCACAGGCGGTGATGTCCGGCACGCAAGACGTGATTATCTGCGGTGGTGTTGAGGCCATGAGCACTGTGGAGATTGGCTCAAATATTCGCGACGGGCTGGAACATGGGCGCGGCAAGCCAAAGGGGGAACTGCTGGAGATGCAGTATCCGGGCATTCAATTCAGTCAGTTCGATGGTGCTGAACTGATGGCAGAAAAATATGCTATCTCGCGTCAGGAACTGGACGAGTTTGGCCTGCTAAGCCATCAACGGGCAGCCGGTGCTACCGAGCAGGGTTACTTTAAGCAGGAAATAGTGCCGCTTAACATCAAACTGGAAGACGGTAGCGCGGATGTGCATGACCGGGACGAAGGTATTCGTGCCGAGGCTTCGATCGAAGGCATGCAATCGCTCAATGCCTTGCGTGAGGGTGGCGTCATTACCGCGGGTACAGCGAGCCAGATAAGTGATGGTGCCGCGGCCATTATGGTGGCCAATGAGGCCGCGATTGAAAAATACGATCTGCCTGTGCGAGCGAAAATACATGCGCTGGCAGTGGTTGGCTCAGATCCTGTTATCATGTTGGAAGGCCCTATTCCGGCAACGGAAAAGGTGTTAGCGAAAGCAGGAATGACGATTGACGATATTGACCTTTATGAGGTCAACGAAGCCTTCGGCTCAGTGCCATTGGCCTGGGCTAAAGCGGTCGGTGCCGATTTGAAAAAACTTAATGTAAACGGCGGCGCGCAAGCTCTGGGCCATCCGCTAGGTGGCACGGGTGCGAAACTGATGACAACCCTGGTGCACGAACTGGAGCGGCGTGGTGATCGCTATGGTCTGGTCGCAATATGTGAAGGGGGCGGAACGGCTAATGCCATGATCATCGAAAGAATGGACTCGGTTGCTGCATAGTTCACCCATAATGTTGTGGACAACATTAGGAATAATGAGATAGTAGTAATGGCAATCAATTAACTAAACCAATCTGGAAATTCTCTCATGTTTGAAAACTATGTCTCTCCATGGATGGATGAAGAATTACACATCATGCGCGATGCGGTGAAAAAATTTGTCGCGAAGGAATTTGCGCCGCGTGCTTCCACCTGGGAAAAACAGGGATTCGTCGATCGTGATGCCTGGCTGAAGGCCGGTGAGGCCGGTTTACTCTGTGCTTCTATTCCACCTGAATACGGCGGCGGTGGGGGCAATTTCAGACATGAGATGGTGCTGGTAGAAGAGTTGGCATATGCCAATGTCTCCGGTTTTGGCAACGGCGTCCATTCCGGTATCGTGGCGCACTATATTAATAACTATGCCAGTGAAGAGCAGAAACTGAAATGGCTACCAAAGATGGCCAGCGGCGAAATCATATCCGCTATTGCCATGACTGAGCCTGGCACCGGTTCCGACCTGCAGGCTGTAGCCACCACTGGTATTCTGCAAGGTGATCACTATCTGCTAAATGGTCAGAAAACATTTCTAACTAATGGTCAATCTGCAAACTTAATTTGTGTCGTAGTAAAAACCGATCCCGCAGAATCGGCCAGCGGCATTTCCCTGCTGATGGTGGAAACGGAATTGGTCGAAGGTGCTGGAGGATTTTCCCGCGGGCGCAATCTGGAAAAAATCGGTATGAAAGCCCAGGATACATCGGAAATTTTCTTCGATGATGTGGAGGTACCGGCCGAAAATCTACTGGGAGATACTGAAGGCAAAGGCTTCGTGCAATTGATGGAACAACTACCACAGGAGCGGCTCATCATTGCCATTGGGGCCTGTGCCGCCATGGAGACTGCGCTGAGGCATACCAGCGAGTATGTTAAGGAGCGCAAGGCTTTCGGCAAGCGGATTCTGGATTTTCAAAATACTCAATTCCGCCTGGCCGAATGTTACACCGAGGCCAGAATTGCACGCGTGTTTGTCGATGAGTGTGCAGTGAAATTAGCCGACGGCAAATTAGATGCCACAACAGCGGCGATGGCGAAATGGTGGACAACACAAAAACAGTGTGAAATTGTCGACGCCTGTTTGCAGTTCTTCGGTGGTTATGGCTATATGACAGAATATCCCATTGCCAGGATGTTTGCTGATAGTCGCGTACAAAAAATCTATGGTGGCAGTAACGAGATCATGAAGTTATTGATTGCCCGGGATATATAGCGTTTGGAAAAATCAGGGGGGGTGTACTATGACACAGCAACCAACACTTTTAAGGCTTGCAATATTTCTACCGGGTCTGCTGCTGGTAATGCAGGGCTTCGCCGCAGAAACCGGCTATATCCCACCACGCACAGAATTTGGCGTGCCGGATTTACAGGGCATATGGAGCATTGCTACCCAGACCAATCTGGAACGGGCCCAGCGTTTCGATGGCAATCTGGTTATCACCGAAGAAGAGGCATTGCAGATTGAGGCGCGAGTTGCCGCGCGAAACGAAGCCAGTAACAGACCCAGTGATCCGGATCGTGAGGCACCGACGGCAGGACGTAATGTGGGTGGTTACAATACCTTCTGGATGGACCCGGGTGATCGGCTGGCTGTGGTCAACGGTGAAATTCGCACATCAATACTGGTTGACCCACCGAGTGGTAGATTGCCAATTTCTGATGCGGGCAGAGCCAATGTTGCCGCTGCCATGCAGAGACGTCAGTCCTATGATGGACCTGAAGTCAGACCACTGGGCGAGCGTTGTATGGTGGGTTTCGGTTCTTCCGGTGGCCCGCCGAAGTTGCCCGTGCTCTACAACAATAATACGCAGATCGTGCAGACGGAAAGCCACGTAGTGTTATTGGCCGAGATGAACCATGACGCGCGCATTGTTCGTATCGATGCTGAACATCAGGAGCCAGCCATGTATCCCTGGCTGGGTGATTCAATCGGCCATTACGAGGGTGATACCCTGGTGGTTGAAACCACGAATTTTCATCCACAGCAGGGTATGCGCTCATCCCTTGAGCATCGATTTTTTGCTTCACAATCGATGGTGGTAACCGAACGTTTTACCCGGGTTGGTGAGAGTGAAATTCTCTATCAGTTCACGGTTGCAGACCCGGAAAATTATTCGCAGTCCTGGAGTGGCGAACTGCCCATGAACAATTCATCGGAGCAGTTATTCGAGTACGCCTGCCATGAAGGGAATTATGCTTTACCGGGCATATTGGCCGGTGCACGACGAGCGGATTTTGAACGTGTAGACTACGTACCGACTCAGTAGAGCGCGCTGTGCAAAAAAAAAACCGCAATAAAAAAGGGTCTCATCGAGACCCTTTTTTACATCGGCATTGCCAATTTTCAGTCTTGCAGCGTAGGAAGCTGGTAACCTTCTTCATCCAGTCTGGCCCGGATGGCTTTCTTATCGATCTTGCCCGTGGAGGTAAGTGGAATAGATTCCACTTCAATCACGTCGTCCGGTAGCTGCCACCTGGCAAAAATACTGAGGCAATGCTCCAATACGGCGTCTGCTGAGATGTCTGCCCCTTCGGCTAACACGATTAAGGCGACCGGTCTTTCATCCCATTTCGGGTGAGGCTGGGCCACGACGGCGGCCTGGGCAATTTCTGCCAGGCCCACGATGTGATTTTCCAGATCGACCGATGATATCCATTCGCCGCCGGATTTTATGAGATCCTTCGAGCGGTCGGCAATCAGCACGTATTCACCGGAATCGATCTTGGCTACGTCACCGGTTACCAGCCAGCCATCGTGAAATTTATCTGGTTGCGGGTCATTAAAATACTCTGAAGCAATCCAGGGTCCCCTGATACACAATTCGCCTACTGCTTCCCCGTCGTGTGGTAATACATTCCAATCTTCGTCGAAGATTTCAATGTCGAGTCCCGGCATTGCTAGGCCAGCCTTGGCGATGTTCTCAAACTGTTCGTCTTCTGAAAGCTTAGTGTGTGAGTGCTTGGCAATTTTTCTCGACAGCGTTCCCAGGGGATTGGTTTCAGTCATACCCCAACCCTGAATCATTTCGATATTATAGTTATCCCAATACCAGCGCATCATGGATAGGGGAGGGGCCGATCCGCCACAGGTTAGTCGGGTCAAGCTACTCAGATCGAACTTATCCGGGTTGGCCTCCAACAGCGCCTTTACGCCCTGCCAGATGGTTGGCACGCCCGATGAGATTGTCACTTTCTCTTCATGTATAAGTTTTATAAAGGCTTCTGGCACCATAAATCTGTGAGCGAAAACCTGCTTGCAGCCAAGCATGGAGGCACCGAATGGTATTCCCCAGCCCATAGCATGAAACATCGGCACAATGCCACATATTGAATCTAATGATGAGAGATTAATCGAGTCAGTAAGACACGCGGCCATGGTGTGCAAATAGGTAGACCGGTTTGTATACATAACTCCCTTGGGTTTTCCGGTAGTGCCACTGGTATAGCAAAGGCCCATGGGAGCGGTTTCGTCTATTTCCGGCCAGTCATACTCAGTGGCTTGCCCGCTGATAAATTCCTCATAGTCAATCTGATTGGCGAAAGAACTTTCTCCACCTTCACCGTTGCGGCAGACCACCAGCAGTTCGAGACAAGGGATTTTGTCCAGTAGTGGTTCCAGCACAGGTAGAAGGTCTTCATCGGCGAAGATTATCCGGTCATTTGCATGATTTATGATGTATTCCAGATCGGTCGTTGAGAGGCGAATATTCAGCGTGTGCAGCACCGAGCCCATTGAAGGGACGCCTTGATAAAGCTCAAGGTGGCGATAGTTATTCCACATAAAACTGCCGACTCGGTCACCGATCTCAATGCCGTGTGCCTTTAGTGCGTGTGCCAGTTGACTGGCTCTTTCCCAGGTTTGCTTGAGGGTTTGCCGATGGCTGCTGGCGGCCAGCATTGTGACGACTTCCACCTCGGGGTCCAGTACGGCACCTCGGCCCAGGATTTTTGACATTAGGAGAGGTGTATTTTGCATAGTCATGCGGGGGGTCTCCGGTGATTGGTTCTATTATTTTTTTGCTAGGGAAGGGTAGCATAGCTGATAAGTGGGTGATTGTTCAAATGGTGCTTTGGGGAATTTTGTACTTTATTCGAAGACTGAAGCAGGCTTTTCTCATTTGCTTCGATGGGCCAATTTGTATTGGATTGTGCCCCCTGGCGAAGCCTGCAAAAGGAATAGTTTATACGCTCAAATGGGCCGTCCCTGGCCCGTCCCGCATTCTTCCCTGTTGCTATTCGCATATAAACTATTCCTTTAGCAGACTTCTTGTTCAGAGCCACTCTGCTTATTTACTGCAGTTTGTGAATTGAAAACTGGGCTTGGCGGGTTTACTCTGGTGGTTGTTTGAACAATCACGTATGGGAATAGAAAGGGGGGAGCGAGATGATTAGTGCTGTGGAGCATCCTAAGAAGACGGTTAGTGTGAAAGGGAAGCGGATGAGTTATGTGGAGATGGGGGAGGGTGATCCTATTATCTTTCAGCATGGAAATCCGACTTCGTCTTATCTCTGGCGGAATATCATGCCGCACCTGGCTGATCAGGGTAGGTGTATTGCCATTGATTTGATTGGGATGGGTGATTCTGAGAAGTTGGCGGATTCCGGGCCGGATCGTTATACCTTGCTTGAGCATCGCGAGTATTTTAATGGGGCGCTGGAGGCGCTGGGTGTGGTGGATAATGTTACTTTTGTTATTCACGACTGGGGTTCTGCCCTGGGTTTCGATTGGGCGAATCGGCATCCGGATTCGGTGAAGGGGATCTGTTATATGGAGGCGATCGTGCGTCCGGTTACCTGGGATGAATGGCCGGAAGCGGCACGTGGTGTGTTTCAGGGCATGCGTTCTCCTGCTGGTGAGGAAATGGTGTTGGAGAAAAACACATTCGTTGAAAGAATTCTACCTGGCTCGGTATTGCGTGATCTTACCGAGGAGGAAATGGCGGTTTATCGTCGACCTTTTGCCAATGCCGGTGAAGATCGCAGGCCGACTTTAACCTGGCCGAGGCAGATTCCTCTGGAAGGTGAGCCTGCCGAAGTTGTGGAGCTAGTTCAACGCTATGCGGACTGGGTAGTTGATTCGGATATTCCCAAGTTATTTATTAATGCTGAGCCGGGTGCGATCCTGACTGGTGCATCGAGGGAGTTCTGCCGAACCTGGGCTAATCAGCAGGAAGTGACAGTCAAAGGGAATCATTTTTTGCAGGAAGATTCGCCCGATGAGATCGGGCAGGCCGTATCGGATTGGTTAAAGGGAATAAATTAAATTTAGTCGGGATCGTCGCTAATAAAGGACATGAAACCGGTTATTGTCGTAGGCCGAGGGGAAGACGCCTAGCCATTGGAGAGTGCTTCCTCGACGTCTCTTAGTTTGTCTTTACCGAAATACATTTCATTTCCGATGAAAAAAGTAGGCGAACCGAAATTGCCTCTTTCGACTGATGCGTTGGTGTTGTCTATCAGTTGTTTTTTTACAGCCGGATCGGCTAACCCATTGATTATCTCTTCTGCTGGCAGGCCTGCCTCGGAGAGCGCCGTGCCGATTACGCCTGGGTCTGCCATGTCCAGTTGTTCTTCCCACATACAGCGATAGATCAGGTCGATATATTGCTCACCCAGATCATGCTCGAGTGCGAAAATCGCGCCCCGCATGATAGCTAGTGTATTGACCGGAAAAAACGGGTTTATCCGGAAGGCGTGTAGCCCGTGTTTGTCGATGAAGCGCTTGGTTTCCAGCGCGTTGTACTCTGGCTTGTTGCGGATATTACCGAATGCTTCCATGGGTGATTTATTGTTGGTTGCCTTGAATACGCCGCCGATGAGGACAGGGACATAAGTGAATTTTATATCGCTGCGCTGTTCTATTTCCGGAATGACCTTGTGGGCCAGATAGGCATTAGGGCTGCCGAAATCGAAATGAAATTCTACTTGCGTTGTCATGCTGGGTTCCTGCCAGGTTAAGCCGGATAATTCCGAAAGTCGCTCGAATTATTCGGGTGTATCACCATTTTTCTCTGAACGGTCGAATGTCCATCTCATGGGTCCAGGCATCGCGAGTCTGGTTGTGCAACAGCCAGTAGGCTTCGCCAACAGACGCCGGATCCATTAGTGTGTGCTCTGGAAGTTCAGCAGGATCAATGCCTCTGTCTCTAAAACGTTCCCTGACAAATTCAGTATTTACTCCCGCATCGATTATCAGGTGTGCCACGTGGATGTTCGCCGGTCCCAGTTCACGGGCTATGCTTTGTGCCAGACCCCTAAGGGCAAACTTGGCACTGGCAAAGGCCGCGTAACCAATTCCACCGCGCAGGCTTGCCGTAGCACCGGTGAAAAAGATGGAGCCTTTGTTCCTCGGTATCATATACTTTGCCGCTTCACGCCCGGTCAGGAAGCCACCCAGGGTTGCCATCTTCCAGACTTTATAGAACACCCGGTGGGTGGTTTCACGGATGGGGAAATTGACATTGCCACCGGCATTAAAGATAACTACTTCAAGCGGACCGATATCTTTTTCAATCGCTGCGAATCTTTCCTCAATCTGTTGTTCTTCCCTGGCATCGAGTGTGTAGCCATAAGCCGTGCCGCCAGCGGCTTCGATCTCTTTAACTAGGGATTCAGTTTTTTCGCCATTTCTCCTGCCCAGACAAACCGTGTAGCCGCCTTTGGCAAAGCGACGGGCAATGGCGGCACCGATATAATCTCCGGCGCCGACTATGAGACAAACAGGGGACGAGGTCATGGACTAGCTATTCTTCTTTAATTAGCGTGGCTTGACAAACTTAAGCGTCATGCGATCGCTTTCGCCGATTTCTGTATACATGGCGCGGTCCGTATCACCCAATCGGTATTCAGGTGGCAGCGTCCAAACTCCTTCAGGATGTACTGTAGTATCTTTTGGATTGGCATTGATTTCGGCTTTGTCTGTTAACTCGAATCCAGCCCCCGCGGCGACCTCAATTACATAGTCCTCAGTTACATAGCCAGTAGTGCGCATGACCTCCATGCCACTACCGGGCCTGGCCCGATGCTCTACTACACCCAGCACGCCACCGGGTTTCAAGGCGGCATAGAATGCGGCAAAAAATTCATGCTCCTGGCCAGCCATAATCCAGTTGTGCACATTGCGGAACGTCAATGCCATGTCGGCGCTCTCAGGGGGAGCAATGGCAACTTCGTTGGGCGGGTTCAGGTGGCGTACTGTAGTTTTGCCATAAATCTCTGGCATGGCGGTAATTTTCGCCTCGAACTCTTCCAGGACTCGTCGCATGTAGGCGGATGAGGCATTGGGTGAGAAGTGGGCCGCATAGAACTTGCCATTGTCCCTCATGTAAGGTGCCAGTACTTCGGTCCACCAACCGGAAGAGGGTTGAATCTCGATCAGAGTCATATCCGGTTCCAAGCCAAAAAACTCTAGCACCTCAATGGGATGACGGAATTGATTGCGAGCAATGTTTGCTTCGCTGCGGTGATCACTCGTTAAAATTTCTTCCAGAGATTGTGCCGCACAGCAAGAATGATCGGCTGCAAAACTCAACTGGGCACTCAAAGTCAGGGACATGATACAAAGTGCAGGAGCAAAAATTTTTGAAAATTTCATTACTTCGCCTCCAATCGGCTCACTCTTTTTAGTTTCTTACAAATTTACTCGCTTTATGATCGCCAACGGATAATCCCCAAATCTGGCCATATTCATCTACAGCGATTCCTTCGGGAAAGCTGGTGCCGCCGTGGGGTCCCGGGTCGGGTATAAATTCCCTGACAATACCGTCATTCACGCTGCCAATTCGAATGCCTCTGTGAAAACCTGGATTGTAACCATATTGACCTTCGATCGCTCGCGATTCAGAGTCTACTACATACAGAACATCATTGAGTATTCTGACCCCGCTGGGGCGGCCGAACTGCGTCCACTCATCGATATATTCGCCGTTGGGAGAGAGTATCTGAATGCGATTATTGGTGCGATCGCCGACAAAAATTCGGCCCTGTGAATCGATAGCTATCGAGTGGGGGCAATCAAATTCCAATGGACCATCACCCTTGCTACCCCATGCCTCGATGAATTCACCCTCAGGGGACAGATGCACGATACGTCCATTCGAGCGCTGTGCAATATGACCGTCGACCACGTAGATATCACCGTTGGGGGCTATGGCTAAATCCGAAGGCTCGTTAAAAAGCTCATTAGTCTCTCCTCTTACGCCGGGCTGACCCAGTTCCAGCAGTAGCTCGTCGCGCTGGTTAAACTTGAAAATCTGGTTTCCCTTGGTGTTCTCCTCAACGCCGGCATCAACGATCCAGACATTGTCATCCGCATCCAGAACGATGCCGTGGGGGAAGACAAACATCCCGGCGCCAAAACTGGTTAACAGATTGCCATCCGGGCCGAATTTTAATATGGGATCGACATCTGATCCGGTACAGGTATTGGCTCCGCAGCGCTCAAAAACCCAGATGTTACCCTCAGAGTCCACATCGATGGCATTACCCGAGCCCATTTCGCGCCCGGCTGGCAATGTCACTATATTTTCATAGCTTGTATAGCTATTGGGTAAATCGGGTAGTTCGGTGTTTTGCTGTGCAAATACGGCGGTTAACTGGACGGAAGCGACAGCGGAAAGAGCAAAGAAGTAACGCAGAGATTTAAGGCACCTCTGATTAATTGCATATGGCCTCTGCGTGATCTGAAGCGTACAGGTGCAAGACGCGC
>PBTO01000138.1 GCA_002726595.1 Gammaproteobacteria bacterium
CTGGAGATGAAGAAATCGATCGAATCCGAGAAGAGCTGAAAGAAGTAGCCACGACACGTGATAATTTTGCCGTCAGAGTGCTGTTGATGAAAAATTGGGCGGTGGCGTTGCAGCAGCAGTGTGCCGATCTGGGGGAGCGCTATCTGGAAGTAGATCGTGGGTTGGCAAATCTGTCGGTGTGGAATCCGGTTTTCCACGGCAGGGAGGAGCAGTTCTACTCCAACGAGGATGTGATGGCGTTTAGTGGGATCATCGACGAAGGGTTTGCCGTTTTGGCGGAGGTGCAGAAAAGGTTGGTGGATGACCCCGATTCGGCTCTTCCGCCAGTGGGTGAGAGCCCCGTAAACCAAGAGCTTCAGGGGTGGGAGATCGATTGGCCGACTTACAAGGGGAACGAACAGCGAACCGGGTTTTCTGGAGCGGATGGGCCGATACATGGACGGACAGTCTGGAAGTTTCCGGTTGGCCTGGCATGGGAGTCAAAGCCCGTAGTCGATGGAGAAGTAGTATATCTAGCCTCGCCGGGCATGCGCAATATCATGTGGAAACTCGCGCTGGATACCGGCCAGGTGCTCGATGTCACCAGACAGGTGGCGCGTATCAAGGGGGATCAGCTGTATAGCGTTCCCTGTCTAGCATCGACGCCGGTGGTTCTGAAAGATCGTATTCTACTGCGCGAGATGGGTAGTCGGGGCAACAGAGGAGATACGAAGCACGTGGTCTATATCGACAAAAAAACTGGCGAGATCGATGAGAAAATCTACGCCGGTCACGTCGACTATAGAGCGGGATATGCTCCATTTGCAGCGAGTGAAAAGTACCTGATCGTTCCCTTCGGAATGCAGGATATCGAGAGGGCTCCACCCGTTTGCCAACCGTTTAATCGGATCGTCTGTAAGGATGTGGCTACAGGCGAACAGCTGTGGGATTTCAACGTAGGACCGACTTTTGCAGAGCCAGTGCTAGAAGAGGATCGCATTTTCATCGGCACCAGGGCGGGATATCTATACTGTCTGAAGGCGGACGGTGAATACTGGTCGGCTTCCAGTGAGCGGATCGCGTGGGAATTCAAGGCGGAGGGAGGGATCAATCGCGGGATGGAGATAGATAAACAACACGTTTACGTCGGATCCAATGATGGACTAGTGTACTGTCTGGATAAAGCGGATGGGAAGCTGGTCTGGTCCTATCGGATAGAGGCGGTGGAGAGCAGAGCCTTCAGGCAGTTTTCGGCCCCGCTGGTCCATGAGGGCAAACTCTTTATCGGTGGTGCGGATAAGAATCTGTATTGTCTAGATACGTCTTCTGGAGAGCTTCTGTTCCAGAGTGAGAGATCGGACTGGGTACGTTCGCGACCCGTGGCCAGAGGAGGCTACATCTATGTCGCTTCAGTCGATGGAGTGGTCGCCAAAATCGATTGTGTGGAACAAGCTGGAAAGGTGGTTTGGGAAAAGCGGATCGGCGAGCACTGGATCTACGCCGATCTGGAAATAGCCGGCGACAGGATCCTACTGAACGATTCAGATCTCTACTGCTACTGTTTGGATCTAGAAGGGAAGGTGGTGTGGCGGCACAGTTTAATCAAAGACTTCGTCAGAGATGGCTATCGGATTTTTACCGATCAGATCGCCGGAGGAGCGTACTACCAGTCGAAGCCAACGGCTGCCAACGGCCTGATCTATGTGGGCACACCAAGTCGGTTCGTGTATGCGCTGGATGCCGAGAGCGGGGAGGAGAGATGGAAATTCGAACTGGGGGCGGCGATATCCGGGTCGCCCGTTTGTGATCAGGAGAAGATTTATCTCGGGCAGCAGGGGGGAGAGGACGATTTTTACTGCCTGGATGCTCGCAGTGGAGAGCTGATCTGGAGGCAGAATGTTGGCTGGGTATGGGGATCGGCCAATGTATCGGACGGTTTGGTCTTTATTCCCGGTGTCGACGGCTATGTGAACTGTCTGGATGCGGAATCGGGGCATATTGTCTGGCGTTATCGCACCGAGCGTTCCACCTGTAGCGAGCCGCTAGTTATCGGGGACCACGTCTTTTTCGGAGGTTGGGATCACTATCTCTACAAGTTCGATAAGCAAAGCGGGGAACTGGTCTGGAAATATCAGCTGAATGGAGGATCTGATTCCGGGGCGCCGATCAGCGCTGAGGGGATGATCTTTCTACCGGTGGGCGGATCGACGTTCCGATGTCTCGATCCGGAGTCGAAAGAAGTGATGTGGACGCCCGGTTTAGAGTCGAAGATGTTCAACGTTACTCCGGCCTACAACGATGGGAAGGTCTATATCTCTGCTCTGAACGGTATTGGCCTGGGGGGGATACCGGTCGCTGCTCAGGTTTTTGCCATTGATTCCGGGAATGGGGAGCTGATTTGGACTTTTGATGGAGGAGGGGGACTGACCGGTCCGGTGGTTGGGAATAATGGTCGGGTTTACTTCGGGTCTACCGTCAACTCCTGTTTTTTCTGTGTCGATGCCAACGGGAACGGAGATGGAACTACGGATCTGCTCTGGGCGGTCAGGATGGAGAACAAAACGGAGGAGTCGGTGCCGGCCATTTACAACGAGAAGGTGTATATACTGAACTCGGGAGGATATCTACAAGCAATCGAATGAAATACATGGTCTGTATTATTGTAGCCCCATACACAAGCTATCTTTTGCTTGGATATCGGTGAGTTATTAATACGTCCAAGAAATCAATTTAAAAGATCAGAATTTAAACTATACATTTATGCTCGTCTATTTCCAAGTCACAGTAGCTAAAGCAATAATTGATGAATGGGTTGACCTCCGTCGGTGATTGGGATGGGACGGTTTTGCTGGTCATAGAGGATTTTAGAGGGATCGATACCAAGGGTCGCATATACAGTCGCATGAAAATCAGGTACTGAGACTGGATTCTCTAGGATGGTGGCAGCTAGCTCATCGGTTACGCCATATGCCCCCCGATGGTTTAATCCCCCACCCGCTAAAATCAGTGAAAATGTCTTTGATTGGTGGCCACGGCCGCCGCCACTGTCAAATCCAGCAGGTCGTCCAAACTCAGTGGCAACTACAATTAATGTGCGATCTAATAGATGCCGTCGTTCCAAATCTGTGATTAAAACTGATAAAGCCAAATCTAATTCTCGGATTAATAAATGTTGTTTCATCTGTCCTTTATAATGTGTGTCCCATCCCGTCCCATTGCGGAAATTCAGATTGTGTGAAACCTCAACAAAACTAACACCTGATTCAATTAATCGTCTGGCAAGTAAACACCGTTTCCCAAGTCCCGTAGTTACGTCTGCACCGTACAATTCTCTCGTTTGAGTGGATTCTGAAGTCAGATCAAATGTTTTCATAAACGACCCGAAGGATAATTTTTCGGCTTGATCAATTATGTGATGATATTCTTGAATTTGCTTGGCATTTTCAGCTGTTGTTGAACCACGAAGAGTTTGCATCAATTTTTGCCGACGCAAGCGACGCGAGTCGGTTAGCTGCGGGGAAGGGGTTAGAGCTACTGGCCCCGTCTCTACATCAGTCAAATACAAATGTCCATATCGTGGTCCAAGATAGCCTGGGCCACGTGCCACGTTAGGGTAACCGATCAAGACGTAGGCAGGAATGTTACTGTTTGTCGAGGCATACTCATGAGCAACAATTGAACCCACAGACGGATATTGGATGGTACCAGAAGTCCGGCGCCCTGTATGGACACGGATTGTTGCTGCCGCATGCTCATCGACTACGTCATGATGAACAGTTCGAACTGCTGTCACCCTATCCATCAAGGGCGCCAAACCCGACAAGTGTTCACAAACTTGTACTTTGGCTACAGCAGTATCAATCGAGGGATAGTATGAACCCGGTTTATTTGTCTTGGCGTCTCCCAATTTCTTGGGATCGAAAGTGTCAATTTGCGCCATGCCACCACCGAGCCAAAGAAAAATGCAGTGTTGGGCCTTACCTCGAAGATTGGCCCATTTAGAAACAATCGGCATAGGATTAGCTATAGTTGCCAGGCTAACAGTGGAAGCAGCAATCAAAAAATCACGTCGTTGCACGTTTCCTTTTTCCTTTCACCCCACCCTTAGGGTGAGAAAATCATCTCCGGTGAATTAACGAGAGCCCATAATAAGTCTTCACAACGCTGACGCCAGTTTTTCTGTAAGGCGAGACTTGGTGTAGGGCCATTCTTAATAAGCAGTTGTTTGTCAACCATAAATGAATTGGCTTTTTCTTGTAAGTGATTCGACCAGGTGACATATTTGGCTGGATTAGGTAAGGCCTGAGCTTTACCCATCTCTCCTAATTCCCTGACAACACGGTCTTCAAAACCATCCCTTAAGAGATTATTACAAACAACCAATTCGTTTGCAGTAGGATACCGGGTCAGTAGCCGCAGAAAAATTGATCGGACCAGTCGATCCAGTGCCAGCGATTCAACCACTAATTTTTCCATTTCTGACCCAGGTGTAATTGTGGTCATTTTCTGTACGAAGACCCCATTAGCCAGTATACCTGGCTGGATCAAATTCAATTCGATCTTGGTTCGGGTTCTTGGTTCCATGCGGGAGCCATGCCAGCCGAATCCTTCCAGGACATCAACAATAGATTGTGTTTCTGGCAAAGCTAAACTGGGTCGATCACGCTCGTTGGATAAGCTGGTCAACTGCCAACTACGGCGTGGTAAGCCAAAGTTGATAGCGTTTTGGCGTCCCCTTGAAATATCAAGGTCAAGACTGAGTTGTTCTGTACTTAGTCGCTTTCCGAAGACGGCAACTAGACTGTCCACAATTTGCTCTGCACCCAGTAAACGACGCTGAGGGACTATGAACTCAGACCTTGGCTCGCTGGTCTCATTAGAGACACTTTGGTAGAATCGACTACTTAAAATCAGGGAAATAATGTGTTTTGTATCGTAATTGTGGGTGATAAATTGACTGGCTAGCCAAGTTAGCAGATCCGAGTTATATATCTTGTTACCTTCCCAATCATCCACTGGCTCAATTAAACCTTCTCCAGTCAGCCTCGCCCAAATTCGATTAACGATCACTTTTGAAAAACGTTGATTCTCTGGTCGTGTTATTTGAAATGCCAGTTGCTCGCGTAAAGAGGGATTCGCCGGTAAAAACCTCCCAGCAACTGGATCATTGACTAAGTTAGTCAGTGTCCATCGGGGTTCTACTTTTGTGCCTACCTGGAGTGTTACTGCAATCAAAGGTTTTCGTCCACTCGGTAGCGTACTTAGATCAACACTACTGGAAGTAGGCACTTCGATTGCCTCCTGTTTAAGCATTGCTGCCAGCTCAAATAAGTCGCGTTGTTTTGTCTGATGAAAAGGGGCATCGTGACACCTCGCACATTTCATATTGATACCGAGAAAGGCGGAGGAAACAATAATGGCTTTGGCCGCCATTGGTACATCATTCTGCGATGCAAGGCCAAATCCCTTGGGTCCGCCGGCGTAAACTCCTCCTTCCATGCTCAGCAATTCTGTAACGAAGACATCGAACGGTTTGTTGTCCAGCAAAGCTTCGTAAATCCAATATCGGAATGGTCCTGTATTGTTCAGCGTAGCATTGATAAGATTTGGATTTTCAGCTAAGACTTCCTGCCAATAGGAAACCCAGTGGTCCGCCCATCTAGGGTCCCGTAGGAGTTGTGTAATCACCTTGGATCGACGTTTATTGCTAGGATCAGCTTGAAACTGCTCGATTTCTATTTCGGTGGGAGGAATGCCGATAGTATCATAATAGACCTTTCTCAGAAAAGCCAAATCAGATAAAGGCGGACTGTGTTGATAAGGCTTAGCGGGTATAGGTCGATTCAGTTCAGCTCCAGCATTAATCCATCTGCGAAATATCACGACTTCTTCTGCAGTCAAAGCTTTGCCACTACTGGGAGGAGGCATTCTTTTGGAATCATCGTCAATAGTAATGCGACGAAACAGTTCGCTATCGATGGCATTTCCAGCGACAATTGGAACAACCCCATTATCAGAGGCTTCAAACCACACCGTGCTAGGCAGATCCAGCCGTAGGCCTCCTGCTGCTTTCTCTCCGCTATGGCAAGCTCGACACTTGGCTTCTATAATAGGCCATACTGTTTGCTGAAAGTTTGGACCTGGGTCTGAAATAGATGTAGTATTATCCAAAGAGTGGTTTGAATCACCTGCAGTGGCCAGGTCATACAAATCATGTGTGAGGAACTGATCAATCTGGTTAGAATTGGGAGGAATATTGTTATTCAGCTTTGGCTCGGGAGCAGGATTTTCTTGGCTCCAACTTCTGGCGTACTCATGTCGATGATCCCAATAGGGTTTCCATTGTTGCCATTGATTCTTTCTCCGGTCGGCTTCCAGCTGACTGTAGTAAATCTCACGACGTTGCTTAAAGTCCCACCAGCCCTTATCAGTATATAGAAGATTTCCAGGCTTAGCTGTGAGTAAATAAAAGTTTTTGTCTCCGCTCAGTTGGATACTAACTGTGGTTTCGTTCGCCTCAGCACGAAGCACTTTTTTATAGTCAGACTCTGGCGGTTCTAAGATACCACCCACTAAGAACTCAAAAACCACTTGATGAAGGCCACCCTGAGATTGGAAAACAGCTAACTGTTCAGAAACGCCGGGAGCTGGTCGTCGAATATCGTCCCCTAGATCAAGTTGCTGGAATTGAAACGAGTCCTGTCCATCGGTACGATGCCGTACTGGAGGTGTCTGGGCCAGCATCTGGTCGTCGATTTTCAATTGTGACTTTCCTAACGACCTAATCAGCAATCGGTGTTCACCTGCAGGCAACTCAATTTGCCCAGTGGCACGAATTAGCAGCAATGTTGGTCGATCAGCACGGACGCCACTGTAGACATAGCGGTGTGGAATGTGAAAAAAAGCAAACGCCTCTTCAGCAAAGTGTTCAGTTTCGACTGGTAAGGTACTTGGAATTGTTTTATGGTCTGTCAGTCCCTCCTCAAAAAGCTGCACATGGATCGACGCATTACTAACAATCATCTGGGCAGATATCATGCAGATACAAATAGCCGCAATCAGAAAATATTTTCGCATGGTGATTTCAGTAGGGTGAAGGTGTTGTTTCCGTCTTTTGTTTTATCGAATTATGCATAAAATCAGATAAAATAATGTTTGCTTCGCTGGGATGATGACATTTGTCTCGTTCGATACCAACGAAAGTGAGAGTAATGAGCTGTATAGTGTTCCCTATCCTGGCTATTGTTATAACTTAGAAAGATCATCCGCTTGGGTGGACTTATCGGCCGCTGCCGCATGCGGTGTAAAACAGGAGAAAATGGCTATATCGCCTGCTTGCATCTCCGCATAGATATGCTGTTGTCCATCTATCCAGTCGGGGCTAATCTGTCCATCAAACGTATTAGATTGATGTAGGAATCCCTGTTGATAACCTGTTCAGAACTTCGTATACCCATTTTCTCTGTTGGTATTATCCAAAGCAACGGCAACTGTCAATAAACTGGAAACCCCTGCTACCAATTATAGCCTTGGTGGATCCCATTTCCATGGCTATCTGCCGGTTTGAAAATCAGTTTGTCTTTGAACAATACACTTTCATATTCGTTATAAATCGATGACAGCCGATCCATGATGCGCCTCTCAGTTACAACTGCAGCAAGAAGTGGTGAAACACTAATGGACGGGTCAACGTTCCAAGGTTTCCCATTGGGTAACATCTCAAACCGAAGTCTGAAAGGCTTGGTCCTCCATTCGGGGGGCTTCCTGCTGAAAAATATCAATCTCCTCAGGCGA
>PBTO01000139.1 GCA_002726595.1 Gammaproteobacteria bacterium
AAAGGCGTAAACGTTAATGCTATTGCACCAGGATATATTGAGACAGACATGAATGAAGCTTTGATTAATGACCCAGTACGGAGCAAACAAATTTTGGAGCGGATACCAGCTGGGAATTGGGGAAAGCCTGACGACTTTAAAGGAATAGCCGTCTATTTGGCATCCAAAGCTTCCGACTATGTTCATGGGAGTATAGTCCTTGTGGATGGTGGATGGATGGGACGGTAGCAAGCAATTTATGTCTGAGTATTGAACTCATCTGAATCATAGAAATGTAACATGATAATTAAAAAGATAACGCCGTTTTTAGTCGATAGTTTTCTTCTCGTCCGGGTTTACACCGACCAAGGTATTGTGGGCAATGGTGAAGCCGGGTTGTGGGCACATCAGAAAACTGTCTATCATGCCATACAAGAGTTAAGCCAGTATTATATTGGTAAAGACCCTACTCGAATAGAACATCATTATCAAGCAGTTTCTAGGAACACACATTTCATGGGGTCGGTTTTAAACGCTGCCATGAGTGCCATCGATGTTGCTCTATGGGATATCTTGGGTCAGTCAGTCGGTTTGCCAGTCTATCAATTACTTGGGGGTAAATGCCGAGATAAGATAAAAGTTTTCAATAATGTTACTGGAGACACGCTTTCTGACCGGGTAACAAGTGCCATCTGGAATGTCGAAAACGGATTCAATTCACTCCGAACAACGCCTTTTTTCCCTGGTTGGCAAAACCAGACTTCAACCCAGGTTATTACCACGGCGGTAGAAATCATCAGTACCATTCGAGAAGCGATTGGATATAATATTGATCTCGGACTTGAGATTCATCGGAACCTTGCTCCGGACGCAGCCATCGTTCTGGCTAACGAGCTAGCTGCCTTCAGAATCTTATATTACGAAGATCCGCTGGCTCCGCAAAGTGTTGAGGCGTTGGACTATGTTGCACGACATATCCACATTCCTATAGCAACGGGCGAGCGTTTTTATAACGTGCAACAGTTCAAAGACCTCATCGACCGGAAAACGGTTAGTTTAATTCGACCCGATGTTTCGCTAGCCGGTGGTATTACCCAATGTAAGAAAATCGCTGCATTAGCGGAAGCATCCTTTGTCGGGATTTTCCCACATTTAATGGGAAGTCCAGTGAACATTGCAGCTTTTGTCCAGCTTGATGCTTCTATTCCTAACTACGTGTTGATGGAAAGTAACATGGGGGCAGATACTTTTAACGAGATTGTTGTTCAACCGATTGAGCGTGATGCAGGTTACTTGGTGGTGCCTGATAGACCGGGTATTGGTGTGGAAATCAATGAATCAAAGCTACAGAATTTCCCTTATAAACCGAGGCAAATCAGCGGCAATTTTGGTGTAGACAATGCGGTGATTCACTAGGCCAATTTAGCAAAAAAACATGCAATAAATAGTAACCAAACGAGCAAATGTGTCCAAGACTAATGAAAACAAAGGCATAAAGTATCTTGGGTGCCTATTCATTACCCGCAGCACGCCACATCTTATTCAGGATCAAGTAGCAGAGCAACCTCCTCACGATGATCCGCAGGCCAGCTATTCTCAATAACAATAATCAGTCCATCATAACCTTGTTTTCGGAATCGTTTAAATACGTTTTGCCAATCCTGAACACCATCTTCATTTGGAAGGGCTGGGACCCATTCCTCGCTATTTCCTGCCACGCAAATACGACGACGAGATTGAATCAGTATATTCTTGGTGAATTTAAAGAATTCTGGAATACAGTTTAGATAATCTTCTCTACTTATCGCCAGGTGCATACAATCATAAAGCAACCCAAAATTGTGATGGTTGACAGTATTGAGGAAGTTTCGGGTTCCACTAACCGTCTCAAGTTGGCTGCCAACATGATTGCTTCTGGCTAGTGCCACACCGCACGATTCCGCTTTTATAGCTGCCTCTTTGCACCACTTGGGATCACTGCCAATCTTCATTAATCCGCACTCCAGATCGTTGCAGAGATCAAGGTAAAAGTATTTTTACCTGTACTTAAAACGATTAGATAAAATGGAATTTTCAGTAAAGTATTCTACCAATTCTTTTGAATAGCATATTCAAAAAATACATAACGAAACGTATCTTCTATAAGTGAGGAATAGAATTTAAAAAAACAGTAATGGCTAAACTATTGATTGACCTTGATGTCAGCCCAGGTTATAGCTAGTTTTTCCTTTGAGTCGACTGCAAACGGGTTTGATGGTCCTTTGGCCATATGGACAATCTCTTTTGCTGTTACTGCACGATGAAATAGCAAAAATTCATCCATCACCCCCTTGAAAGCCCAATTTGGGCCCGTCGCAGCATCGAAGGCTCCAGCTTCTGAACCGATACCAATGAAACCATAACGAGTAATCGCTTTTCCCATGACCTTATGTGTTGCTTTTACCTCAGCATCAAGTTTCCCATCAATATAGATTCGCTTATGCTTTCCATCAAACTGAGCCACAACATGATGCCATTTATCATCGGTGATTTTCGTCTTCCCATGCCAATCGTGAATTCCACAACAAGTGTCGAAAGCAACAAAATCGTTATTTCCCAGTACGTCGTCACCCACACCAAAGCGGAAAAACTCGCTTCGATCCCAAGAAGCAATCATACCTCGACTCGGGGATTTGACCCATGCAATCAACGTGATGGCTTCAATGTTGGCCTTTGCATAATGATGGTTCCTTACAGAAATATAGTCTGGAGCTGACCCACTGAACTCCATACCTTCCTTGACTTTTCCTTTAACAGTTTTTTGTGTACCTTTGATAAGACCATTGTTTTTGTTTCCGGAGAGATCTGTGATATCTTTTCTTTTTAATCGAATCTTTGTCAAAACTGTAATGGAGAATAAGCTCTTTCGGACTGACTTTGGCTTCGATATCTTCCATAAATAAGGAGAGAGGGTCCAAAAAAAGCGTTCATCAAATTCATTACTAAACAGTAGAATACAATTTTTTTCATTTCTTATTTTCCTTTTTTCAAAGTTGGCGAGGTTAGGAATTGGTGTGATCTTTATTCCAATAGCAAACACAGTTAAGATAAGGACAAGAATGAAACTATCGCGATTTTATCTGTTTTTTTACCCTGTTGAGGTGTCTTAGTGAATAATACATGCTTATAAAAATCATAGCAAGTGCCTATGATAAATAGACTTTCTCAATCTCAACACTTTTTCGCTTACGTTTCAAATAGAATACTAAATCGAAAAGCTTGGAGCGATGGATCCTGAATGATGGTTACCAAACATGAAACCTGAAAAATCGCTACTCAAACAAGTATTACGGAATCTATTGATCATTACTCAGTTGTAGGAAGACACCATGTGGTTTGTACTGTGTCTGTTTGACTTTCATCATGATGTGCTCCCATCATTTTGATCAAATAAATAATCATTCCGGCAGATCAATTTTGAATGGGTCTATGATTCCATCTAAGGCATGTCGCTGCCCACTATCCCGATCTTCCAATTGGTAAAGAGCAAGCGGAATCTGGTCTTTGTGCTCCTCGAGGGGAAACCAATTAGCTGAATCAGCATGATGGAACTGTTTGGCGTACATCCAGCGCAGAAAAACCGTCATCCGTGGATAGTCTGGGTGCGTCCACCTTCGCCCTGCGTGACGGGTATTTGGCAGGAAAATGATAATATCGCCAGCATTGACCGATACGTTACGTACGGTTGGGGGGCCGTCATCCATGGTAACGTGTTCTGGACACTCGAAGTTGGACTTATGACTGCCTGGCAGACAGGCAAAGCCGTTACCCACAGGTACATCCACCAGCGAAACCGAGAGGTTGAAGAAACTAGCAAATATCTGGTCGTTAGCTACTTGATACTGATGATAAGGGCTGCGAAACCAACCCTTATGTCCACCGTGTAAATGTAGACCGTCTGCCTCCGAATAACAGATATTAGCGACTACATCGAAGACACGTGGCTTGTTCAATGTTAGGGCCGTAGTGACCCGCAGAATTTCAGGATTCAAAATCAGTCGCTGAAAGACTGGATGTCCATAATGCATATTGTAGACCCACCAAGGTTTTCCGGGTTGGCTATTTATTCGCATTGGTGGCTCAAATTGTGATTCTTCCCATTGGTACCACTCTAAAAGCTGAGTTTTCATCTGCTCCAACTCAGAGGAAGGCACAACATCACGGACAACCATAAACCCGTTTAAATCCAAGTACCATTTTTCTTCTTGTGTCAACACAAGTCCTCTCCTCTTTTCATCTTGTCTAGAATACGTCGGGCAAATTCTTTTTCACCACGCTGAATCGATTCCAATTCAAACTGGTCTGCGGAAATACGGTTGGCGTGATCCTTAATAGGCAAACTATAGTTCTCATTAAAGTAGAAACTAAATTGGTAACGATTGAAAATGACCATACGATCGTAGTCCATCTTCCAAAACTCGGTCCCGTGCATCAGACGGGGAGAAAAAATCAGGCAATCCCCCGCTTGTAACTCGAATGTTTCGGTTGGCGCCCATGGATGGCTGTCAATGTCCAAATCAGCTGGAAAACTAATCTCGGACTTATGCGTCCCAGGAATACAGGTAAAGCCGTTTTCTTTGGGAACGTCCACTAGCGTAATAGCGCTATTAACGAAGTTGCTATAAATTTGCCCATTACCCGCTTGATAATCATTGTGCGGGTTACGAAAACCATCGGGAAAATCGAAGCCACTGGTATCTCGATGCAATTTCTTCTTCTTACCCACCAAACTGGGATCCTTCTTCTCTTGTACCAAAGCACAATTGAAAAGCCGAGGCCGGTTCCACATCAATCCCATAACCACCCGTAAGACCTTTTCGTTCAAACTGGTACGTTCAAAGATACGGTCTCCATATGGTAGCGGATTAATGACCCCACCGTATTCTTTCACCGTTACCCGAAGGGGCGGTGCAGCTTGAGCTGGGTGTTCCAGCCAATTGAAACCCAAACTCAGCATCTGCAGGACTTCATCAGGTGTAATTACTTGTCGAAGAATAAGATAACCGTGTAAATCAAAATACCATTTCTCTTCTTCTGTGAGCGTGGAAGGAAGGTTAATTGCACTGTCGTCACCACGGATCAACATAATATTTTCTCCTTGATAAATTTGACACAGCGTTCCCAATTTCAGCCTCAATCCAGTTCATTGTCCTTCCCTGTACTCCAATTCCGGCCACATAGATTTCATCCGCCACAAGTCAAGAGAAACCTCCTTCAATAAATTTCTCGACTGTGTTCTGATAATCGATACGCCGAAACTAGAGATCTTCTATCTGAAATTAACTTGTTTTAAGGAAAAAAACCACATTGTCATCTACAAAATCGGCGGTTGTCCGCCAATGAGTTGCTAACCAGCTAAAGGTCGATTTGGTATAGAAACAGATATGGGTCAGATCATTTTTGTAGCGCCAATCGGCGAAAGGTTTACTTTCCTCAATGAAACTGGTCATGACACCTAGGAGACCTCCGGGTTTCAGACAACCCCATAATCGGTCCAGATCTTCTTTTGGATCCCGTAGGTGTTCAATAGTTTCGGTGGTAGTGATAAAATCATACTCCCATTCAAAAACCATCGGGTTATCCGCATAAAACAGGTCGTAAATAGCCATGGAGTGTCCTTCCTCTTGGAACATAACGGATAGAGTTGGTCCCGGGCCTGAGCCAAAATCCAAACCAAAACTTGCTGGTTTCAATCTCCCTTTCAGAGGCTGGAAAATGCGATTTAAGAATCGGCGGTAGCGCGGATCATCAGGTGAATTTTGGTGTTGATCATATCGCTCCTTTTCAGATTCTGCGGATAGAAAATGCTTGGGCGGAACAAAAACCAACAAACAGGTCTGACAACGCAAAAAGTTACGATCGGAATTTTGAAAAAAATCACTAGTATAAACACCATTACATAGCGGACATATTTGATGCTGACTGGTGGAAATCAATAACCATCCTCGTTCTTTGATTCTATAAACTTTACTTACTTACCCATGGTGAATATATCATATCATGCAAGCCATATTGGTTTCTCAAATTTTTGTGTTTCTTAAGATGAACATAATAATGTTAATTTATCTTACTAAACCATTTGTATTTTCTTTCCAAGTTCAAGATTATCAAAAATCCCCTTACTATCTGTTTATTTACCTTTAATTTTTATCATGCTAGAATATTTCGTCTTATTGACTACGCGGTGAGCAGAGATCAAGCACAAAATCCAAGTAACTCGTCAGTGACTTAGCTCAAGCAGACAGGCGTACCCGCGAAAGAAAATATAATATCTTAAAGAAATAATAGAACCATTGTAAAAGGAGAAGTGAGTTATGAAATTAGGATTGATGTCAGGTGAAACTATACCTACTGGAGAGTTGCGGTCATCTGGTTTCGATGCAGTCCAGATGTTTTTTAGCGGAGGAGATTCAGATCCATCACCTGAAGACGTTGACAAAATCTTGGAAGCGGATGATGTGGCCTTGGCAGCTATGACCCTGCATGTGGGTTTGGTAAATGAACAAGGGACCATTCAAACAGATGTTGAGCGATTGGTTGAATGTGTTGAGAGGACCGCTGATTTGGAAAGCCGATTTGGTGACAATGAATGTCCACTGCTGATCTGGCATCCGTCGGAATATCCTTCGGTAGCAGGCGTTGATGACAATGTAGTATTTCAGGGACTGTGTCAAGCTTTATCATCCGCTTGTACCGTCGCAGAAGATAAAGGGGTGCATATCGCGGTCGAAATTACTCGTGCTGGTAGTATTGGAAGTGCCGAGTCCTTTCTGCGAGTTAAAGATCAAGTTGGGTCCTCAGCATTACGAGTGTGTATGGATGCGGCTAACTTTGTTCCTGACCGAACGCCGTTGGAACGCGCAGTGCGTATGTTGGGACCGGAGATCGCTATTGCTCATGCTAAGGACTCACGGTTTTCTGAAACAGGTTTAGTAGCTGATTATGGACCGGTTGGCTCGGGATGTTTGGATTATCCAACCTATTTACGATGTTTACAAAAGTATACCAATGTCCCCTACCTTGTCTTTGAATATTATCTTTCTCGAGATGATCTACTTAAAGCTAGGGATATCGTCAAAGATTGTCTCCCTTAAATAAAAAAGCAGAATTAACTACCAAAACCATAGCATTCAGTGAAAACAGCAGGGAATTCCACCGTATGTAAATTACCTATCGGCTCGATGGTATTATGGGATCAAAACGTGGCCCTTTTAACCAAGAAATACTCTGATGCAACTTATTATTGGACTGAGGTCGGTGCGACTGAACCGAATTTAAGTTGCAAATCGAATGCGTCAATCCGTCTCATTTCGTCAAACTGACTGGAGCTAGGGACTCAACTTACCTTGAACAATGTAGCGGCATAGATGTTGGGCACGAACAGACATTTGACTGTAATTTTCATGTGGAAGACATTTTGACAGATGTTGCCGAAACCACGGAGCATAATACTGTGTATTAGTCATCGGTCGCGGGTGATCAGAGTTGTTAGCTGTTCCACCATGCCAGCAACGAACATCACGAACAAGAGCCGTTCCGGCTGGCGCGCAAATGATGCAGTTCTTCATCCATGGTGGTTCTTCTTCCAGCGTAGGAATTGGGGCGTTTGACCTCTGGGTGCAAGGAATCTGCCGGATGGCTCCATTCTCCTTGGTAAAATCAACCATCAGAAAATTAACACAGAGTGTTGGGGGCGGCAGGTCACGTAATGTCATCTGGTTAACCCATGGATCTGTAAACCCCATCTCATTACCATCAGAATGTAAAGGTTGAATTTCGGCATTAGGTAGAGAAAAGTCCCCACCTGCAGCAGAACAAATGAAATCGCCGCTATCCCAAATTGCTTCAGCAATAGACCAAATGGGCGGTAGATCTACCAATTCAGACCATTCAACATGATGAATCTGGTTACCGAAAGAGTAGCGATGATGACCTCTATTACCCTTCCTCTCTAGATCATCATCGATGATTTCTTGAATCACACGGGTTGCAGCGTTTTGAATTCGTTTGAGTTTCTCACCCTTAAGGATATCCTTGACAGCGACGAAACCATCACGGAGCAGAATCTTCTTAGCCCGTTCAGTTTCGTGTGCCTCCAGTATTTCAATTTCCAACATTGAACATAGTTTCTTAGTAAGAAAATGGCGTTGCTACAACAAAGACAATATTTCTAGAATATCTAGCGTACAATATTTGAAAGAAATGATTGTGA
>PBTO01000140.1 GCA_002726595.1 Gammaproteobacteria bacterium
GTCTCAAATTAAAATCTTTGGTATCGATAAAAAATTAATACCGATAAGAGAAAAATTGTCTTCAGTAATACATTCATGTGTTATGGATGCATTAGGAATGCCTGAAAACAAGCAAGCACATAGATTCAGGCCTATGGAGAAAGAAAACTTCTTCATGCCCGAGGGTAGAACGGATGCATACACGATTATCGAAATATCTATGATAGAAGGTAGAACTAGCGAGACCAAAAAGAAATTGATACGCCTCCTTTTTGATAGAATTCAAGAACAAGTAGGCATCAGGCATATGGATTTAGAAATTTGTATTCATGAAAGTCCAGCATGCAATTGGGGGTTTCGTGGCATGCATGGTGATGAAATCAAACTTAATTATGAAATCAATGTGTAACAAAGCAGCTGTTGTTGGACTTCTTTTTCGCTAGCACTCCAATATTGGTGTTAATTTGAGTAAATCAAAACAGTTAGATTTCAGACGTTACCTTTTGAGTTTATATCTGATCTTCAACTAGATTCTGAATAAAGAAAAGGAACTACTGCTAGACTGTGCGAATTCTGTGCTTGAATGGTATGGTATATGTTTACAGGCATTAATCCCGTACAGGATAATCAGACGGGTATCAGCAACCCTAGCTGGTACCCTTTTTCTTGTTTTGCCCAAGCTATCTAATTCCCTTCTGTTGACCCATCGCTTGCATTATTATACAATAGCTGTAAGCAATTAGTCCCTCTTCGTTTTGGATCGAGTAAGAACTATCCATCGGGGGATTTCCCTTTGCCTCACTAGTTCCGATACACCACGGTGGTACATGCAATACGTCGGATTTTTCCCGTGCAAAAGATCAGGTTCCAAGACAGCGTAGCACTGTGTTACAGGTTCAAACTGGCCCGCGCTTTACCTCAATACGACAATCATGATACAATGCCTAGGCTAGTCCCACAATTTAAGGCTCAAAGGGCAATCATGTTGGACGTATTCATCTCCTATTCACGCAAAGATATAGAGTTTGCTCAACGTCTGCAACATGACTGGGAGTTAGAAACCAGTGGACAAAAAAAGCCCGCGATGATGAAGGCCAAAGACATCCTATCGGTAGATGCTAGCAGCAAATTAGCGACCAAATAGAGGCATTTAAAAACTAACTAAAGGATTTGAACCATGGAAAAACCGGAGCAGAATCTAGGTGTAGTTGAGGTCGATATTACTGATCAAAATCGGACACAAATTGATGAGACTTCACTTCCCAGCCGGGTGATTGCTCCCTATTATCAGGCAGACTTTGGTCCGCATTCGTTTTACAGGTAAGGATTAGGGAGATGTCTAGACAAGACCGGCCTAATATATTAGTAATAATGACCGATCAGCAAAAAGCAACCGCCAGTCATCTTTATGGCAACACGTTTTGCCAGACACCATACATGGAACGATTAGCCCAAGAGGGTGTTCTGTTTGAACACGCTATCACGCCGCACCCGTTGTGTGCACCAGCTCGAGTTTCATTTTGGACCTCGCAGTTCCCTCATTCGCATGGTGCCAGACGAAATCAGACGTTGATGCCATTAGGTGCCACCCATGCCTTCCAAATCTGGAAAGAAGCGGATTATCAAATCGGCTTGATCGGCAAAAACCACTGTTTTGAAAGTTTGAATGACTTGGCTTTGTTCGATACCTGGTGCGAAATCTCGCATGGTGGATTGCCCCCAAATTCTGCTTGCCGAGGGATGGAGTGGTTTCGTCCAGTTGAAGGTGTCCGTGCCGCTCATCAACTTCGACGGTCCATGAAGCCACAAAACCCACGTTTCAGTTACTCCGTTTCGGATTACCCGCTAGAAGACTATTCCACCGGCCTGATAGCAGGTCAAACCGTCCGTTTCCTCGAACAACATCGGGATAATCCCTTTGCCCTGTGGGTTTCTTTCCCCGATCCACACGAACCATGGGTGGCGCCAGAACAATATGCCGCCATGTTTCCACCGGAGAAGATAGATCTGCCACCTTGGCCAGAGAAGGAGTTTGATCAATGCACGCCCGAACGCAACCGTGTTCTGTACCAGATGCTCAATATGGCAGGGGATGACTTGGACGATGTGTACGGTTTGATGGCCGTCTATTACGGAATGGTGCGTTTCATCGATGATAGCCTCGGGCAGATTCTTGACGCTTTAGAAGCACTTGATCTGCGGAGAAATACGATTGTCGTTTTTTGTTCAGATCACGGCGATTTCATGGGCGAACACCAAATGCAGTGCAAAGGCGGCGTCTTCTACGATTGTTTGACACGGGTTCCGTTGATCTTTTCTTGTCCGGGTGAGATTGCTGTAGGCATTAGGGACGATAGCATGGTGAACTTAATCGACATTGTACCTACGTTGTTGCGACTTCAGGGAATCGAGGTGCCAAAAACTATGCAGGGACAGCCACTTCCAACGGTTACCCCAACACCACCGAGGGAAACCGCTTTTTCTGAGTATGGTGCCGGTGGACCACCATTTCGTCTATCAGATCTGAAACAGTTATCCCGACCATGGGGGAGACAGACGCTGATGCAGTCTTTGCAATGGCGAGAAGCAGAAGGTCGCCGTAAAATGGTACGAACACGGGAGTGGAAATATGTCCACGATCCCATGGGGGATCAGGACGAACTTTACGATTTGGTCAACGACCCGTGGGAATTGGAGAACGTGGTTGACCTCTCGCCAAACCAAGAAATTGTGGCAGAACTTAGATTGCGGTTAGCGGATTGGAGCGTGATGGTAGAGGACGCCAAGCCTGTACCATTGCCAAAATAAATCCTCAACCAACATAAAGAACAAAGGAATTGGATCAAACGCAACTTCCCTCTCAACAGCTCTCGGTTATGGATACTTTCGGCTCCATCTGTCAAGATTACTGGACGGTCACCTTGACCACATTGTCGAGGAATTCGAACTTGTTTGAACCAATTGACATTGGGCATAACGGATACAACCACTATGGAACCGCCCGTTCTTGTACTGTTCCATTCATTGATCAGAGCGAGTATCTTTCCAGTTTGATCAACGATCCACAGATCGACGGCATCTTTGCTAGCTTGCTGGGTGACGATTACAACTATCTTGGCAGTACGGTAAATAAACAACTACCACTCAAGCTTGGGGTGGAGCCATTCTAAACCGAGGTCGGTCCGACTCGAAGGCAGGAACTGTGGTTTTCCCCCACATCAGCATCTCAGCTAAAATTCGTCCAGTTAATGGCCCTAGCTTGAACCCATGTCCAGAGAATCCTGACCCAATAACAACATTTTCTGATGACGGATGAAAATCCAGAATATAATCTTCTGTTTGAGTGTTGGTATAAAGGCAGTGTTCCGCCGAGTGAAAGCGCTTGATGGGCGAATGGAAGTGCTGGGCCAGAAAATTGCGCAAATCTTCTATACTCTCTGCCGTGGGAACCCCCAAGACCGCTTCGGGGGGATCTCCGGGGGCGGAAGTGATGTGTCGAGCCAGCTTGAGACCCGGCCGTCCAAACTCGGGTAACCCATAAAAGACGTTATTCCTTCCTTGACCGAGGTAGATCCAGACTGGAAATTGCCCAACTTGAAATTCAGTGTGCCCCCCAACCAATTCAAAATAACCGACCGTCTGTAGGGTAACAGTAAGCCGTCTGTTTACTATGGGTATTAACCGATTCACCCAGGAACCAGCCGTAATTGCCAATTTTTGTGTCTGCAGTGTACGGTTTGAAGTTTTTACCTGGATCGGATCTCTGTCGAAATCGATATCGATAACACTTTCTTCCTCCAACAAGTTTGCTTTCTGCTCCGCACATATGCGTATTAAGGATTTAATAGTGTTGTCAGCAGCCACCAAGGCGCAAGTTGAGTCATTCAAAATGGTATCGCGATCTGAGAAGCGGATCATTGGAAACCGAATTCGAGCTTCGCTGGGAGACAAATGTGCCACGTCGCTCCCCATCTCAATCACTGCTTTCGCGTATTGGCGTACCGTACCATCTTCAGGTCCCCAGAAGCAACCGGGGGTTGGATGTAGTAGTTTCATCTTCGAGTCCGTCTCTAGCCGTGGCCATTCTTCATTATGTACCTGTTGCATCAACTGGACGTAAGTTGGTGAACTATAGCTGCTACGCGTAATTCGGCTGGTTCCATGTGAACTGCCTTGTTGATGTCCCAGTTTAAATTGTTCAATTAGTGTAACCGACCGATAGCCGAGCCTAAGGAGATGATAGAGCGTGCAGAGACCGTTGATGCCACCGCCTATCACAATTGCGTCGTAAACCATAATCTAAGCGCTCCCAATTTGACCGGTTTATTTGGGTTTTTTGGTTATTGAATGTTGAATCCTAACTTTCATTGGGACAGGTATCCCAGAGACTTATGTTATTATTTTACCTTAATATCTTTGTCTTTTGTCCTATGTTTTGGGCACAGCTTGTTTGCTAACCGAATAGATATGCGCACCATCAATTCTTTCAATCACAAATAAGTAAGAGTTGAGCGTACAAATTTATGTCTTGGAAAAAATATTCCTCATTTTTCGCTAAGCAGTCAGTTACTTCCTGTATCCTTAAAATAATTTATGAGATATAACTGTGCTAAATAGTGTCTACACGAGATTGATAAACAGATTTTCGACCACTTGGGTAATCCTATTACTTACTAAGAAGATTAAAGTTTCGGACGCAAGTCCTAGTTTTTGGGTGGACGCAACTAAAGTTACAGTTGGTCAGTTTAAGAAGTTCTTGTCTGAATCGGACCTTCCGTTTGACGGAGAATAACGGGGAAGTGTTTATCATTTTTCTCCTACCGACAGGTACCCTCACTCAGTTAGCACTTAGTTCTTCTATCCGCAAAGCCGAGCAGTTTAGATTCGCGGATTTGGTTTCATCCTTATTGTGCCAGTGTGCCACGATTATCGGACGTATTTTCCAGCCTGATTTGATAAGAAACTGGCTGGATTGACACCAGATGTTGTGGGCTTGTTCTGCCAATTTAAGGGAAATGTCCACTAATTGCATTTATCGGATGTTTTTAGACCAAGAGAGATTGTGCAACAGGGGATTACTTTGCTATATTAAGGCCAGCAGGAATTCAATGGTGTGTGGCTGGGCAGAATGGAGGTCAAAATGAGACAAATGTCATATTTAGTTGTATTATTACCATTGTTGTCGATGAGTAGGCATGTACCGTTTACTAAAAACACACGTTTCCTCAGTTTGGATAACTTAAAACGTAATACAAGGAGATCTAGATGCGACACTCTCTTATTATGACGCTGGCAAAACGCCGCGCATTTGTCGAGGACGGCGTGGTCATCCTCCCAAAACTGGTCCCCCAGGAGCTGTGCCGCGCGGCAACGGAGGCGATCGAGGCGGCCGAGACAGAGAACGTCGGGGAGTCGGAGCAGGTACAGGCGCTGTACCATGGCTCGCCGCTTTGCACTTTGTTACAGGAGCTGCTTGGTGGGGAGACCCTGCCCATCACGGGCGCGCAGATTGCTGTGCGCCACCCCACGCCGCCGGAGCAACTCGACATCTATATGGGCAGTCCGACGCCGTCGCCCTCGGACTGGAATGGGCATGTGGACGGCATTGCAATCCATCCGGGGCCACACAAGGACGATCCCGACCGTGAGGCTCCGATCATGAGTTTCTCCTGCCTCGTTGGCGTGGCGTTGAACGACCAGACCGAGCCGGACAGTGGCAATTTCGCCGTGCTGCGCGGGTCCCACATTGCCAATGCTGCCTTCTTTGCTCAGCAGGCGGCCAATGGCCGGAGCCCCGGGCACGCATGATACCCCCTCCTACCCGAGCCATGGGTGACTCGCCGCAGTACGTCGGCACCCCGGAGAATGGAGACTGGTGGCCGTCGGGCACGCAGCAGCTACTGCGCACGGGCGATGCAGTGCTAGCACACTACCTAGCCTGCCATGGTGAAAGCCGCCACGCAGGGAAGGAGCCTCGCAAGATGGTCTTCTTCCGTGTCAGGCACCACCTCCACACAGAGTACAGGCCCGGCGAGCACCACACTAGCGAGATGCAACACATGACTGCCGTGCTGAGCGGCCCTTGGCTCGAATGGGAGGGGGTACCTGACACGGGCGCGTGGCCGTCTGCTCGGCTGTAATCGTGGAGTGAACAAGTTTAATCTTCAAGTGACACAAGCATCTTCTAACCTGAGTAGATACCAACTCAATTTTTGGAAGCGGCTCTTTGTAAACTTTGGAAGTACCTTTGACTGACGTCACCGATCGGCAACATTGTGTTGATCAATCATTGGACAAAGACTTAAACCTTAATTGATATTGCCCCTTTCCGCAACAATTATCCTTACATAGATTTGGAAGGACCAATAGCCTATTAAACAAACGATTTTGAAGTCTTCCCACACCAAGTATTTCTAGCATTTGGAGGCATTCTTTAACTGATTGAAGATTGAGATGCAAACGTTGGGTGTCTGAATGATAATGTTTATTATTATTTGTTCTGAGCCTATAATGGGCTACAGACATACTACAAAATAAGCGTTAGCCTAACCTTCGTCTGTTGCAATTCTCATGAGAATTGCATATACTGAATTGAGAAACTGTCAGCTTAAACTGTGGTTGGGTCACCTAAATGAGGATTCAGAATGAAAAAAGACCGGCACGAGAGGAATTCCGGGTGATGGTCACACTAGGAGGAAGTATGGCAGCTGGTAGCTGAAGCACATCACTAAATCGATACTGGATGATTGCTCTCGTAGTGCTTATTAACAATTTCCAGTTCACCCCAATGGTGTTTATCAATCCAGGAATCGGAGTAAATGTAGTTTCTATCCGTAGCCCTACCTATATGTAAAACGGAAGCCTACGACGGAAGAACGACCAATAAGCACGTGATGGATCACTAACTAGATTTGCTTATCATTTCCTATGGGCTCCAGCGATGTTCGTGAAGGTACGTTGCTTGATCTATTGCGAGAAGGTTGCTTTATTTCGTAGACTGTGTTCGAGAACACGTGGAGCCTGTCCTCGTGTTTCTAGACCTGTACTACATGACGGACTTCACTGTGAGAGGAGCAAGTTGGGATACACGAATCTGTCTTTGTTCGAGTATTTTAGCCATGCTGTCGCCGAAGTGGCCATCAAGTAGAAATGCCTGTACATCGATCCACTAGAAGTAAATAACAAGGCAGATTAGATAGTATATATGACAATGTACATCAGAATTTGGATACAGGGTTATAGCCAATTGGTCAGGATACTGGCCCAAAATTGCTCGTGCTTTAGCAGAGAAGACCAAGGAAACGGATGAGACAAGTATTCGTTTTCAAGACGAGCTGACCAATGTTTTTTGATGGCCAGCCGTTACTAATCTAACACTAAATTCGAGGAAAATATGAAACAACCAAACATCCTGTACATTCTTGCTGACGACTTGGGTTGGTGCGACCTCAGCATCGAAGGCAGTAACCTCTATGAGAGTCCAAATATAGATCGTATTGGATCTGAAGGGATGCGTTTTACACAAGGCTATGCAGCTTGTCAAGTCTGCAGTCCTTCACGAGCGAGCATTCTTACTGGAAAGTACACACCGAGACATGGTATTACAGATTGGATCGGCGCTCCGTCTGGAGCAGATTGGCGAAAGGCCGGCCGCTTCAGCAAAATGCTGCCGCCTAATTACGAGCGTAGACTTAGGACTGAAGAAATCACCTTTGCTGAAGTATTTCGGCGCGCAGGGTATCGAACCTTCTTCGCAGGAAAATGGCACCTTGGAGATAAAGGAGCTGATCCTGAGGATTTTGGGTTTGAGATCAACAAAGGTGGATGGAGGGTTGGCTCGCCAAACGGCGGGTATTTTGCCCCTTGGAACAACCCAAAACTTGAACCAGGTCCAGATGGCGAATCATTGCCAATGCGACTTGGCCAAGAGACTGCGAAGTTCATCGAAAATTACAAAGACAAGCCGTTCTTAGCCTATTTATCATTTTACTCTGTCCATGGACCAATACAAACAAGCAAAGACAAATGGGAGAAATTTCGAAAAAAAACAGTTACCAGGGAAACACCAAAAAAAAGGTTCATATTCGACAGGAACCTGCCCGTGCGACAAGTGCAGGATTGTCCAATCTATGCAGGCATGATTGAGGCAATGGATGACGCCATCGGTTTGGTTCTCGATACACTTGACAAACACGGACTAACCGAAAACACGATCGTCTGTTTTACGTCGGATAATGGAGGAGTCTCATCCGGCGATGCTTACTCCTCATCTATGTTACCACTAAGAGGAGGAAAGGGACGCCAATGGGAGGGAGGGA
>PBTO01000141.1 GCA_002726595.1 Gammaproteobacteria bacterium
CTTAGCGGTGCTAGGCCTGCGTTACTGCGCCTGACACTGAACAGTCTGGTGAACTCTGCACTCCAAAATTAACCCTGGTCGAGGTACTAGCCCCGTCGGCCCAATCAGGATCTTCACACAGCTGTTTTCTGTTAGACACAGGTCGGGCCAGAGAGTTTCTATCCCTGCTCCAGCAAGTTGCGCAGATCGATGATGGCTGCATTAGCTCGCGAAATATAACTAGCCATAGTTAAAGAATGATTGGCAAAAATACCGAAGCCGGAACCATTTAGAATAATCGGGAAGAAAACGGTTCCCTGGCTGGATTCCAGATCTCTGACAATCTGGCTGAGACTCGCCGTCGCGTTCTTGTCTGTAAGAACCTGCTCAAAATCAATTTCAACCGCTCGCAGGAAATGAGCCAGGGCCCAGGTGGCACCTCTTGCCTCATAAAACACATCATCGATCTGCAGCCAGGGAGTTTTCACTGTCACCTCGCTCTGCGTCGGTGTGGACTGCTGTGCGACCTGACCGCTTCCTGTGTCGGTATTGAAACGCTGCTGACTGACACTGGCGCTCAGACGCTGCGACAGGCTTCCAAGCCTGGACTCCACATCGAGTAGCCAGGCAGTCAGGTTATCAGCACGGGCATAGAACTGAGCACTGGTATTTTGCGGGTCTGCAATACGTCCAAGATAGGAATGCAGGTGGTCAATAGCCTCTGAGTACTCGCTTTCGCTGGTGGGAAATATCCAGCTATTATTATCGAAATGAAAATTTGGCTCACTAATTATCAGATCCTCATCTTCTACCGACTGGGATTGGGAGCGACTAAATCCTTCGCGAAAAGCGCGGGATAAATCCCGCACCTGTACCAGTACGCCAAATTCCCAATTGGGAATATTGTCCAGATAGACTCCCGGTGGCATCATGTCATTACTGAGATATCCCCCGGGCTTTCTCAGCAATGTTTCAGCCGCCTGGATTAAGGCTGCAGTACTGGCACTTCCCACAACATATTCGCTACCGCTCAAGGCCAGCTTGTCGGCCGTGATCTCTGCCACCGGGAAGGGTCTTGGCTCACTACTCCAATACAGCCCAATTATCACTATGAGTACTAACAGAAACCCTATAGCGGTGAAAACTCCACGCCTTAAGTTACTTTTGGACCCAAATGAACGAATAAACGCCACTGGTTTGAATACTGTCTGTTTGATTTTGGACCAAGTCATCAGCGTGGAATTTCGGGTACTACATCCCCAGGCGGTGATTTCGGCGGTAGGCGCAGACGGACACTGAACCGGCTTGCCAGCTCTATATTTCCCCGCAGGCGAAATCCATTAACCGCTTCGCGCATTACCGAAAACATCCATCGTGCCTGATCATCATTGGGCGCCGTGATCAGAAAAATTGCCTCGTGCTGCTTCGCCTGCGCAGCAATGTGCTCGAGTTCCTGCACAGCGGATTCCGTGCGGCGGCTAAAATCGATTTCATCCAGCGCAAAAAACAAATCTCCGGAATTCATCTCAGCCTGCATCGCCAACCAGGCCTTAATAATATCGGGATGTTCCGCATCAACAAATCTCGCCCGCTCCAACATGATCTCAGCGTCTTCGAACAAACCGCGCCTGCTGGCTTCCTGAGATAGCGCTATATACCGCACCACGATATCCTGCAAGCCTTGCAGGGCCAGTTCATTATCTGGCTGATAGGCCAGAACCCGCTGGAATCTAGCATGAGCATTATCATCAACTGGTGTAAGCAGTTTGTCTGCATCTAATGCCTGCAAGGCCTCATAGAGCAGATCTGCCACCAAGCGTTGCTGATCTCCGCCCCCGCTGGGAATTATCACTTCAGGCTCGCCAATCACCCTGACCTGAAATCCTTCGTCCTCTGTCATCAGCTCAGGAGCAGGGGCTTGCGGTTGATTAGTCTGGCAAGCCGTAATTCCAAAACACAGACAAGTAATGAGGAGTATTTTTTTTGACATGGTAGCTAAATTACTCTGGGGATCCTTGGAACAACTGGAAATTTGTCTCACCTGCGGTAGATTAATCCTATATCTGGCGGAGTGCTAGTTTAGCAATTCCGAAAACGGGATAAAATCCAGTTTATCACCGGCGCAAACTGAAGTGTTGGGAGGAATGATAGCCAGGCCATCAGCCCCACTCAACGAAGAATTCACTCCCGAGCCCTGATTGGAATACGGCAGTACCTGAGTAATTCCCTGTTCATTACTGCTCAGACTCACACGCAAGTATACTTGTCTAACTCCGGTGACAGGAAAATCAAACGCTGCTGCAACAGAGTACTGTTTTGGCAAGACATTATCGCAACCAAGCATTGTCAGTAAGCAAGGTCGCACCACTAGACAAAAAGTAACAAAAGCAGACACTGGATTACCCGGAAGACCGAAGAACGGCGTATCGGCTACGGCCCCGCAAGCCAGCGGCTTACCCGGTTTGATTGCCAGTTTCCATAATTTCAATTGCCCGTGATTTTCTACTGCGGCCTTAACGTAATCTTCATCCCCAACAGAAACGCCACCAGTACTAATTATGCAGTCTGCGGCAGCGGCAGCCTCCTGCAAGGCTTTTTCGGTAGATTCCAGATTATCTGCAATTACACCTACATCCAGAACCTGCACATTGAGTTGATGCAGCAGCGCCGTAATACTGTAAAAATTTGAATTGTAAATTTGGCCTGGAGCTAATTTAGTGCCAGGTTTTACTAATTCATCGCCGGTGGTCATCAGGGCAATCTTCAATTTCCGCTTTACTTTGACTTCATTCAATCCTGTCGAGGCCAGCAATCCCATATCTTGAACTAATAAACGATGACCGGCACTGAGCAGTGTCGAGCCGGCCTTTATGTCCTCTCCGGCGAGTCTAATATTTGTCCCCGGCTTCACCGTTTGCATAATTTGTACTGCGTTCTCCATTTTTTCACAATTCTCCTGCATAACAACTGCATCAGCCCCGGCTGGAATCGGTGCGCCGGTGAAGATTCTGGCAGCTTGACCCGAACTTAAACCGGCACCCACCTCACCGGCTGTTATACGCTGGACTATCTCGAGAGATGTCTTGCCCTCCGCTAGATCTGCAGTGTTTACGGCATAGCCATCCATTGCACTGTTGTTGTATGGAGGAACATCGATACTTGCAGTCAGGCTCTCGGACAATACTCTGCCGGTGGCCGCAAGTAGGGGCTGGCTCTCTTCCTCGTCAATCGAGGGAAGATCACCCAGCAGAGTCTTCAGGGCGGTTTCTATGGGTGTCATATTATTCCCGGTGTGACCTTGTCATTTGTAATTTCAGGCACTTTCTTTTTCCAGTTGCGAGTCATCCCTCACAGGCGACTTCAAACGCGCCACATAGAGAGTCTTAATCGCTTCTTTTAAATTGACATGCCAGGTTCTCTGTTTGATCGCGAAGGTATCAAAAATCTTCTTGCTCGACAGGGTTGAGTTTAGAATTTCCGGCGCTCTAGCTTCTACGTCGGTAATTTTGAGATTATCCAACAACTGATAAACCTCTTCATCATGATTAGCCGCATAGCGGATGGTCTGTTCGACAAACTCATTTTCTTTCTTGGTTTCCAGCCCGGCATAATGATAAGTACCCCAAACATTCGCATCGCAGTCAACCTGCTGGCATACGGCCAGTATTGCCGAGGCCAGGTCCCTGGTGGATGTTGGGCTAAACCGGCGTCTTACCACTTGTAGTTTACCACCGTTCTTCTTAACAGCTCGAATCCACGATTTGATCAGGCCCTTTTTACGGTTGCCAAACAGCCAACCGGAACGCAGAATAATATGTGCATTGTGTTGCTGCACGGCTAATTCACCAGCCAGGGAAGTATTTCCATACATGCCCTGCGGATTTGTCGCATCCTGTTCGTTATAGCCCAGCTTTTTCACTCCATCGAACACATAGCTATTGGACAAATGCAGCATGGGTATATTGAGATGATCACATATTTCGGCGAGAGTAGCAGGAAGCACACTATTGATCTTTCGACATCTCTCCTCGGAGGATTCCGCTTTGATTAACGCACTGTGATTGCCAGATATGAAATCTGCCAGATTGACCAATTGGGTCGGTGCATAATCGGTTACCAGTTTCGCTATGGCGACAGCATTATCGGGGTCGAAATTTTTATCCGGCAGTGCAGAGAAACGTATCTTACGCGCTCGCAAAAACTCAAGAAATTCCTTCCCGGTGGGACTGGTAGCTCCAACAATAAAAATTTTCACTGGCTCTGCAACTTTACTTTGAGATCAAATTTCTGAATTAGCCCGATCAGCCCGGAAGCGTAATCCCCGGATTGTTGTAAAGGTTTATCAAACAGAGATTGAAGTCAAGTAGTTCAGCAAACACTATCGGAGTAAATAGTGACAGATTTGTTTATTGCTGAACAAAGGACTCTAGGGTAAACAGCAGATTATCCGCATCGCTCAATACGAACACCACATCGCGAAAGGCCACCACGTCCTCCACCGCCAACTCCGGTATCACAAGCTGGCCAGTGACGGCATCGAAGATCGCCATATTTGGCACCGATTCTGACAACGTAGCTACTGTATCTGGAAGGGCCTGGATGACAACACTGGGGTCGGTTGAGTTGAGTGAAAACGATACGCTTACCAGGCCAGTTTCCCCGGCGTCCACCTTCAGATTGAGCAGACCTGAGGATTCATCGAAGGAGTTGGCCGGAATGTCAGTCCCAGTACCCAGAAATTCCACTGACATCATTACCTGGACCAGATTATCGCCAGTCAAGTTGCAATTCGCGATTGAATCATTGAAGTTGATGACCGGCACACTGATGCCAATGTTCATTGTTATATTCCTCAATCCATTGATGGCCAAAATCAGGTTCAGGCCATCACCAATGACTTGTCCGAAAACGACAGAGTCACCGTCACTAGACGAATTATTACTCAAGTTGATACGCCATTGACTGGTGAAGCCGTCCGTATCGAGTAAGCCCCTGGCCATGGCAATAGTGCCGTGGGTATTAGAAAGGCCGGTGATCTCCTGCGCAATCGGCGGATCAAGCTCTATCGATGTGATCCCTTGCGCGCAAGATGAGTAGCGAAAGCTTCCACCCTGAATAAATTCGTTCACGGACTCATGAATGAAAGTGCTGTTATACCGGCCAGCGCTCACATAGTTGAGAAAATTGGCCACTGTATCAGGGGCCAGATTGTCAAATAATTCCAGCGAGAAACCACCAAACGCCGTCTCTACCCTGACAATAGAGTTGGCACTAGACTGCAGGGGTAGCAGACACAGGGCGAACAACCCTAACAGGCTGGTGCGTTTTCCCGGGTGCCTGAGGTACTTCAGATGCAACATGAATTGATCCTCTTGCTATTTTCTTCCAGTTTGTGTTTCCGACTAAAGGCCATACGTAATGAGCAGCGATTTCCTTCTGCACCCCACCAGACCGGGTAGTTTATAGAATTATCTCCTTTCTTACACTTTCTCAGTGATCTATACAGTAGTCGTGCCGCATGAGGGGGCAGAGCCCATAAGAATAGCGATCTTATCTGGTAAGAGGCTGCTCGAGGGGGTCAGAGCCCTTGATCTATAGATTAAGTTTAAGTTTTCTACCTCGAGCGGGATCAAGGGATCTAGCCCCGAACTGTGGGTGGTGGCTATGATCTAAAGGAGATTGAAGCTGCTCGAAGTTAATGTTAATCGGTGTCATGAATCCGCAGCGTTCTCAGGAGGGGGGGGTCAGAGCCCCTTGAAGCACTTCTGACCCTATCAAATCACTGCCGCCTGGCCGCTCAGTTGGTGATCTCTTCCAGCCTTTCACGCAAAACCCCAAGAATTGAAGTCAAATCCCTGAAATAATCATTTGCTTGTGCCACCGCATTCATCTCCTCGGTTAAGGCTCGGAATTCAGCTGCCAAAACCGCCTGCAAATCTGAAAGCGAAAGAAGTTCATCCCGCTGGTACTGATAGTCCGAAAAATTGTCTGCTCGTTTATCAATCAGGAATTGCGGTTCACAGGCTTCTTGTTTGATAATCGAATCAGTAGGCACATATTTATGACAGACGATATCCAGCTTGTCATCGCTATTCAGGAGATTGAAGACCCGGTAGAACTCAGTCTGAATTTTACCAATTTCATCGCGCAGTTCCGCCGGCGATAAATCTTCAATCACGACATCGTCCTCGGCGGCATGCAGCGTGGAAAACAGCCACACCAACAGAAATACAGGCAGCCAAACCAACACTGATTTTTTCATATTGAAACCCTCAACCCATTGGCGCCGCAGTGAGGCGCGATCAGGGGCATTATAACCCCATTAGTCATTGCTTGCAGAGTCTAAGTGGAATAAAAGCAATCACTAATTCAACGGCTCTTCCCTGTCGCTGGGAATTATTATTCTGATTGCTTGGGGATACGCAGCGAATCTACCCTAATTTGCAGACACCGTCGACTACCCTATGCTGGGGGGCAGAATGGAGTACGGGTTCCCGGTTGGGAATTGGCTGGTCTGGTGAAAGTGCGTCAAACCCGGCAGTTGCGGACATCGGCAAAGAGGATTTTTGTTCTTCCTATACGCCTGAAATTAAGACATACTTGATCAAATTAACCATCAGGATAATCTACAGGATGACTCCTCGCCTGTTAGTTGTAGTATTACCAATATAATTGAATGAAACAATCGCTATCCGCATTTGTAATCTGTCAAGACGAAGAGCAGAAAATTGGATCCTGTTTAGAGCAAGCTGCAAAAATAGCTGATGAAATTATTATTGTAGATTCGGGCAGTACCGACACCACGCTTGAAATTGCAAAAAAATTCACCGAGAAAATTTATCACCAAGACTGGCTTGGCTATGGTGCACAAAAAAACCATGCCCTGTCCAGGTGTTCTAACGAGTGGGTATTGAGCCTGGATGCCGACGAAGTACTTACTGACGAGCTCATAACAGAAATAAGACAATTAGACCTGGAGGCTCTTGCCTACAAAATCGCCCGCAAGCTTTTCATTGGTAATAAATTCATTCGCTGGGGAGGCTATTATCCCGATTATCAATTAAGATTATTCAAAAAATCACTGGGGAAATTTTCAGATGTTAAGGTTCATGAAAGCGTTAAACTTTCTTCTGACGAACACTGTCCAAAATTGTCGCAGCCCTTAAACCACTACTCTTACAAAGATTTAAATGAAATGGAAGATGCCTTTAGGCAGTTTGCTGAACTTTCTGAACGCAAGCCAAATTTATTAAGGGCAATACTGAATTACTGCTATACTCTTATCAATAAATTTTTTTTCAGGCTCGGCTTTATGCATGGATTGCTCGGATTAAAACTGGCTCTAAATCATGCAAAATATTCTTTTTTGAAATATCGCTAAATAGATCCTCAAGTCGCCAGCTTTTAAAATTGCAGAAGAGAAAGAGTTATCCTTGGCGCTTTTGCATAAGTAAGAAGCAGGAATTACATCAAACGCCAAACAAAAAAAGGGGCTCCAAATGGAGCCCCTTTCTGCATTGAGTCACCACTTCCTGCGGTGTTCAAAGTATTTCCACATTTATCCCTTTATGCGGTTTACGAGTTCCCTAGAAATCGTAGACTAAACGGGCATAAAATACACGACCCAGAGGATCCTGCAATTGACCGATTACACCGGCAAATTCCGGTGAACGCTGTGCCTTACGATCGAACACATTACGTGCACCCACAGAAAATGACGCTTCGCCGTCAAACACCTCTAAGCCACGGTAGGTATAGGCGAAGTCCATATCGGTCCAGTCTCTCACTTTGGTCATGCCAGCCGGGCGGTTGGTGAAAGCGAAACCGTCCATGTGACTGAACGACGGTCCATCGTAAGGCATGCCGTCGACGTAATGTACAGTCGACGAGACTACGTGGTTACCCGATGACCAGCCTATACGCAGGTTCCATTTCCATTCCGGCAGGTTTGGCGCCGCACCGGTGCTGTCGTTGTACTTACCAGCGCCATCGATAACGGGTGACAGCGGATCTTCCTGAAACTCGAATTCTTCGATGTAAGTAGCCTGCAGTCCAATGCGGAAGTCACCGATATTGTCCAGGCTGAATCGGTATCCACCCTGGATATCGAAGGCAGTCACTTTCACGGACTCAGCATTACTGGCACCACTCTTCATCTGGATGATATCGTAGAGGTCATCTGGAGATCGGGTAATACGCGGATCCTGTAAACCACTGGCGACCCAGGATTCCAGCTGAGCCTCGCTAGGTTGTGTGGCTGCTGTTAAGCCATCGCCAGTGAAGCCGGACCATTGCTGGAAGTTAAAGTAATCCAGTTCAATAATCGTCTGACCACTGGTAGTAATGATGCGGTTCTGGAAGTCTGTCTCGTTCCAGGTAACGTGGAAATCAAATTCGCCGAATTGCACGTCGAAACCGTACTGCTTGGACTCAGATGACTCGTTCCCCAGGGCCGCGTTACCGCCGGAGCAGCCAGTGGTGAACGCAGAGAACGGTCCGAACCGGTCAGTCACTGTGGTCAGGCCACAGGTTTCCGGTCTAGTCAACTGGCTCACGGTCGGTGCGATGAACGCATCACCATCGGTAGCACGCAGGGTCAGCCAGTTGAAAGGCGCCCAGGTGATTCCGTATTTCGGGTCGCTGGACTCTTGATCAGTACTGAAATCCTCACGGCGTACCGCTATTTCCAGTTCCAGATTGGACAGGAGGGGAATCGCCAATTCGCCGAAATAAGCATCGACTTCCCGATTACCCGCGGTAATGTCTTCCTTCACAGTGCTGCCGATCCAGGCATCACCGGCTATCTCCACGTTGGCGGGTGTGCTTTTGTAGGTGTCGTCGCGGTGCTGATAACCAAAGGCCATACCGATGGGTCCTCCCGGCAATTCGAATCCACCAAGATTCAGGTCGCCGGTGAAGACGATGTCGATGATTGACAATTCGGAAACGGTCCCTTCATGGTCACGCGCCATTATAGCGTCTAGCACGTGAGCCTTGGTGGCATCTTGCGGATCCATGACGAAGAACGGGCTGTAACAGGAGTCCCTGTCTCCGGCCACGTCACAGTTCAAACCCTTGATCATCTCGCTGATGTCATAGTTTTGATTCGACATGAAGTCAATATCCCGGTAATTATAGGTATAGGACGCCGTGCCTTCCCAACCTTCGACAAACGGTACATTGAAGTCCGCCGTTAAAGAGGCTCTGCTGATACGGTCGGTACTGGTGGACAGGTTATCCATATCCGGGCTGTGGCTGTCGAGTTGAACAGTTGGGGTCCAATCGTTACCCATGGTCTTGTTGATGGGACGCAGGCGTCGCGCTTTCACGTCTTCATTCAGCGGTATACCGTTGTTCACGGTGCCGGTGACAATGTAGTCCATCCATCCATCGTCGTTTACGTCGACCGTACCCCGGTCAGGTATGCCGTTGCCATCCAGATCTTGGCCGTATAGTTGGTTACCGGAGGAATCTGTTGCCACGAACGGATTGCCAGGAATCTCACCACGTATTGCTGGCAATTGACCGATCCGGGTGGTACCACCCGGATTAGAAGTAGAGGCGTAAGTTCGTTCAAACAAACGCGTGGAGAAACCCTGCGCTGTCAGGGTCAGATCGTCGCTGACATCCCAAGTGGCGTTGGCATAGAACTGATTGGTTTCAGTTGGCTCTCGATAGCTACGATTGTCACCAAATTCAAAGAAACAGGTGGAGCCGAGTTTGGCACCATAGGGAGTTGAGATGGTGTCTTTTTCGAAGGCTCCACGGGTTCCACAGTTGGGATCAATTGTATTTGAATAGCTCCCATCAGGGGTATAGTTGCCGTCGGCACCACGGGGATAGGCACGGTAGTTCCCCGGGGCATTGGAGGACATGGTCAGGCCGGCTTGGGACAGGGAGGGGCGTTCGTCCCACCCTAGGCGGCTGTTGACGCGGTACTGGTAAGCCAGCACTACGTCCAGATCACCGATGGCACCACCCCACAACATCTGTACTGAGTGCTCATCGTAGTCATTGTCTGAATCTTCTTCAGCGTATGTGTCTAACTTAAAACCGTCGTAAGACTTGTAGGGTACGAAGTTGACCACACCGGCCACTGCCTCGTTACCGTACAGTGCCGCGGCACCGTCAGCCACGATGTCCAGTCGCTGGATAGCGATAGTTGGAATCAGGGCGTTAACATTTTCAGTTAACAGCCGCTTACCGTCCAGCAGAGTCAGGGTGGATCGGCCACCCAGACCACGCAGGTCGATGGTAGTGCTACGCGAGTCAGTACCCTGAATGGTATTGGTGATAGCGGAGCCGGCACCGTTCACAAAGGAAAGGTTCTGCACCACCTCTCCAAGGTTCAACGTGCCCTCGTCTATCAGGTCTTCAGCGCTAAGCTGAGTAACAGAGGACGCCTGTTGGAATCCTTCCGAACGACGAATGTAGGAGCCCGTGACGATTACCTCTTCAACGGTAGCGTCCTGGGCAAAACTCGGCACAGCTAGTGGCAGCAATGACAGCGCAACGGCTGAACAGAGCAAACTGCGCTTATGTGGTATTTTTGATAGCATATTTCTCTCCAGTTTTATTGGATAATTACAGTTTTATTAAAGCTTTAATATGTGCAAAAACAATAAGTTAGAGCAATTAACATCAATCGACTCATCAAGCACAAAAAGGGAAACCCCAAAAACAAAAGCCCAGGAGAAAAGAACACCCCCCCTCTTCGCAACAAATGTTACAAAATGCAACTCGTAGATTCTACTAACTTTTAATAAGAACTGGAAGTTTTATATTTTAGTTCAGGGGATTGATGTTAATTCACGGAGAACCAGCAGAATTGCAGCTTGCAGGGCTTTTTGGCGATAGCCGTAACAAATTTGCCTGGTTGACTATCGAAATTCAAGTCAGAAAGGACGTACCGGCACGGTCAGTCCCCCCCAGAGCTCTGATGCTCCTGCTGAAGCAGTCGAGTCACAAATGGTAACAATTAGTGTCGAAATAACGTTCCCAAATCCAACAGCCACTGGACTGGATTGTCATCGCCTCTGGGCTTTATAGATTGCCTACCTAAACGATATTATTTAGACTGCTGTGGGCTTTGCAGGTTTTCCCTCAACCCACAAAGCCTTGAGTAGAGTGAGCGAGAGCTTGCAGAAACTCCTCATAATGCGGGTGTAACTCAGTTGGTAGAGTACTAGCTTCCCAAGCTGGTTGTCGCGAGTTCGAATCTCGTCGCCCGCTCCAACACAGCCCCTGCCTACAGGGATTTAATAAACCACCATCCTGAAAGACGTGTACGGTGTTTCTCAGAAAGGAATATCGTCATCAAAATTGTCAAAATTAGCCGGAGCCGTCTGTGGTGTAGCAGCCTGCTCCGGCTGCGCGCCGGAGGCTTGGCTTTGACCTTGACCTGGAGCTTGACCTTGACTTTGACCAAACGGATTGTCGCCCCGCTCACCACCTCCACCTGCGCCTCGTGAATCCAGCATCTGCATTTCACTGGCAACGATCTCGGTTGTGTAGCGTTTTACGCCTTCCTGTTCCCAGGAACGGGTTTGCAGTCGCCCTTCCACATAAATCTTCGATCCCTTCTTAACATACTGCTCTACGATTTCAGCCAATCTGTTGAAGAACACAACGCGATGCCACTCCGTTCGCTCCTGTTGATCGCCGGTATTCTTATCTTTCCAGCTATCGCTGGTTGCCAGGGAAACATTCGCCACAGCATTACCATTGGGCATATATCGAACTTCCGGGTCATTGCCCAGATTCCCCACCAGAATTACTTTATTTACCCCTCGACTTGCCACGTTTGCCTCCACAGATTAAATCAATTTTCACTCAGACTTAAGGAGCCTCTGATTAATTATTCAGAGGCTCCCTAAGTTTATACCATGCTCGGCGGCATGAGAAATTTTCAGCAAAATTCGCTGACAAAAACTCTTTCTCTATGTGCCCTTTACTCGGCGTGCCGGAATTGCGGATAATGGTCGGTTTCGCCAAGACACTTTGGGTAGATCATGGACACGATTGTAGTACGGGGGGCACGCACCCATAACCTGAAAAATATCAACCTGACTATCCCGCGAGACAAACTAGTGGTTATTACCGGCCTGTCAGGATCCGGCAAATCTTCCCTGGCATTCGACACACTTTATGCCGAAGGTCAGCGCCGCTATGTGGAGTCCCTATCCACCTACGCCCGGCAATTTTTATCCATGATGGAAAAACCGGATATCGATCATATTGAAGGGCTTTCACCGGCGATTTCAATCGAGCAAAAGTCGACTTCGCACAATCCCCGCTCGACCGTAGGTACGATAACCGAGATCTACGACTACCTGCGACTGTTATTCGCCCGGGTTGGCGAACCCCATTGCCCCGATCACCATATCAAGCTGGAAGCACAAACAGTCTCTCAGATGGTGGACAAGGTAATGGCCCTGCCTGAGGGTGTTCGCATCATGGTGCTGGCTCCCATCATCAAGGAGCGGAAAGGCGAGCACCTGCACGTGTTCAATGAATTACGCACCAGCGGCTTTATCCGGGCTCGGGTCGATGACCTGGTTTGCGAGATCGACTATCCGCCGGAACTGGAGAAGAACAAAAAACATTCCATCGATGTGGTGGTAGATCGACTGAAGATAAAACCTGGCCTGCAGCAGCGCCTGGCTGAGAGTTTTGAGACAGCGATCCAACTCGCCGATGGCCTGGCCATGGTGAGCGTAGTAGAGGATGACAAGCCAACTGAAGACCTGGTGTTCTCGGCTCTTTTTGCCTGTCCTAAATGCGGTCACAGTATTTCTGAGCTGGAGCCCCGTTCGTTTTCCTTCAATAACCCTGCCGGAGCCTGCAGCGCCTGTGATGGGCTCGGTGTAAAACAGTACTTCGATGAGAATCGCATTGTGGTAGATGCCTCCCTGGCGCTGTCTGAGGGCGCAATTCGTGGCTGGGATCGGCGTAATATCTATTACTTCCAGATGTTAGGCTCCCTGGCCAAACATTTTGGTTTCAGCATCGAAAAACCCTTCGAAAAATTGTCCAGGAAAAATCAGAATTTCATTCTGCGCGGTAGCGGCAAAGAGGTGGTTGATTTTCGTTATGTCAATGACCGTGGCGACACAGTCATTCGCAGCCATCCGTTTGAAGGCATACTGCCAAACCTGGAGCGACGTTTCCGCGAAACCGAATCGAGTCATGTGAGAGAGGAGCTTGCCAAATACCTCAGCTCCCAATCCTGTCCCGACTGCGGTGGTACCCGGCTCAAGCGCGATGCCCGATACGTGTTGATCAAGGGAATTAATTTACCCGATATTACTGGCATGACCGTGTCCCAGGCAGAGGAGTATTTCACCAGGCTGAAGCTCACCGGCAAACGGGCCAAGATTGCCGAGAAGGTACTGAAAGAACTACAGGACAGACTTAAATTCCTGGTGGATGTGGGGCTGAACTATCTGACGCTGAACCGCAGTGCCGACACACTTTCCGGCGGTGAGGCGCAACGCATCCGACTGGCCAGCCAGATTGGCGCCGGGCTGGTAGGGGTTATGTATATTCTTGACGAGCCCTCTATCGGACTGCACCAGCGTGACAATAAGCGCTTGTTGAACACCCTGTTCCATCTACGGGATCTGGGGAATACGGTAATCGTGGTTGAGCACGACGAAGAAGCCATTCGCAGCGCCGACCACATCATCGATATAGGTCCTGGCGCCGGGGTCCACGGTGGCCAGATCGTTGCTGCAGGCAGCATAAAAAAAATAACCCGGGCACGGGAATCATTAACCGGAAAATACTTGTCGGGTAAAGCCAGGATCGAGGTACCTGCCGGGCGCAACAGGTACAACGGCAAGAAGCTTTTACAGCTAACCGGCGCCAGAGGCAACAATCTACAAAGCGTTGACCTCACCCTGCCGCTTGGACTGTTCACCTGCATTACAGGCGTGTCCGGATCAGGAAAATCAACCCTGATAAATCATACGCTGTATCCCATTGCCGCCAGTAAGCTCAACAAGGCAACGACCCTGAACCCAGCCCCCTATGAGGCAATTCAGGGCATGGAACACCTCGATAAGGTGGTCGATATCGATCAGAGCCCGATCGGGCGTACCCCGCGTTCCAATCCAGCCACCTACACCGGCATCTTCACCCCGGTACGCGAGCTGTTTGCCGGCACGCAGGAATCCAGATCCCGTGGCTACCGGCCTGGTCGCTTCAGCTTTAATGTAAAAGGCGGCCGCTGTGAAGCCTGCCAGGGAGATGGTGTTGTCAAAGTAGAAATGCACTTTCTTCCTGACGTGTATGTGTCCTGCGATGTGTGCCGGGGTAAGCGTTATAACCGGGAAACTCTGGAGGTGAAATACAAGGGCAAAAATATCAATGAAGTGTTGAACATGACCATCGAAGACGCCCGCGAATTCTTCGACCCGGTGCCGGTCATTGCGCGGAAATTGCAGACACTTATGGACGTGGGCCTGTCCTATGTTCGCCTGGGGCAGGCTGCGACTACCCTATCCGGCGGCGAGGCCCAGCGGGTTAAACTGTCCCGCGAACTATCCAAGCGCGATACCGGGAAAACCCTGTACATACTCGATGAACCGACCACCGGATTACACTTCCACGATATAAAACAATTGCTCTCGGTGTTGCATCATCTGCGTGATCATGGCAACACGATCGTGGTGATCGAACACAACCTGGATGTGATCAAGACGGCCGACTGGATTGTCGACCTGGGCCCTGAAGGCGGCAGTGGGGGCGGTAATATCATTGCTGAGGGATCACCGGAGCAGGTGGCCAAAATCAAGGCTTCCTACACCGGCGACTATATTAAAAAAGTACTCGCTAAATAGTCGAATTACCTTACCAACCCCCGTAATTGCATAGTCCAGGATAACGGAATCGATGTCGGCAAATAGCAGATGGCATCATCGCAGGCCTGGTAATCGAGAGTCCCTGTAAGGGTAATGCTCTCTTGACCGCGGAGCGCTCTCTGCGTCTCCGGCTCCCCATCTAATATCAGTTCCTGCAGCAGCTTAATCGGTTCCAGGTACTCCGGGACTGTTTCATCGAAGGGTTCAAAATAGTAATTCACAGACTCCGGATAAGTCATCGGTAATTCCCTGATATAGGGGCTGGAGTCCAGATTTAAGCTAACCACCTGATAATCGTCTGCGCCCGGGGCATAGACGTGCATGTCCTCCAACGGCTCTATAGAAAGGACTAATGAAAAACGATTGCCAGCAGCCAGTTCCGGATTGCTGGAATAGGTGGTCAAATTTATCTGTGCCGTCGATACCTGGGTAGCCGCAACCGGTTCGATATCTTCTCCAAGGCGCAGCAACACACTGGAAATAGTATTACGCTCTATATAAAACTCTTCAAAATGCCGCTCCTGAACCAGCCCGTTGGCAGCAAGCATAAAGGTGCCCGGAAACGCGATACCGACAAATCTTTCATCGGGCCGGGTGACCGATACGATAGTGCGGAAAGCCGCCGCCGTATCGGGGTCTTCTACGCCGTCTTCCAGGCCCCATTCCGGCACCGGATTTAACAGATCGAAGCGCTCGATTACCTCAGAGCCGACATCGGATAGCATGGGAAAGGTAATACCCCAGGCATCGGCAAAGCGTTTAACGATTTCCTGCGAATCATAGCTTATGCTAACAAGGTTGATACCGGCGTCCTGTAGTGGCTGCAAATCACGTTGCAGCTCCACGAGCTGCGTTTTGCAATAGGGTCACCAGTCTGCCGAGCGGATGAAAACCAGCATGGTGCCATTGGGCCCAATAATGGATTCGTTGGTCCAGACCTCACCGTTCTGGTCAGGCAGGCTGAACTCGGGAATCGTATCGCCCACTTGGGGACCACGATTCGCCAGATCGATTGCTTCACGCTGTGCACTGGCCAGCAATGGCAGTAACACCAAACCGACTATCAGGATGAATCGGCCCAGGCGATTACATAGTTGATTACCCAGGTGCTTAACTGTGTATTGCATTTTTACTCCCTGCTTCTGGATTCGCTTTCACATGGTAGCTACCCAACCTCAGATTGGCGCTTCAACTCAGTTAACAGACCGCAGGAAAAACTAACACAATTCACCATTAACTGCTATTTCGGAATCTTATGGTACGATCCCGGATTGTCGACCCCGTTCTGCATCCCGGCAGGTGCCAAATAATCTGCCGAAGTCAATGCAGGGCATCCAGGTAATCGCTTATTTTTTAACAGAATTTGACTCGAAATGGGGGACTGCCCGGAGCAGCCCAAATTGCGGGAAGTTTTGCCCGTCTTGTAACGCTTAATCTGTTGCTTTTTAGGGCTAAAACTAATAACCTCGTGCACAGCTAAATGTGTTAAAACTAAACTTATTAAGCGTATGCTTGGGGGCCGGGAAATTTGCCCCGATTGCATACATCCTTACAACAAGAAACGGAGCAATGTTCAGTGAATCCTCAACTAACACGCCGACGTTTTATCAAGGGGGTAATATTCTCTGGTGCTGCGGTAACCACCGGCACGGGTTATTACCTTGCGAACGCCCAAACCGGGCAGTCCGCCGCTGAGCGCTTGGTGACACTCAATGTAAACGGGCGCAGCAGGCCCGTTGATGTACTGCCCTCGGAAACACTCGCTTATACTCTCCGCTATAAACTCGACCTGACTGGTACCAAGATAGGCTGCAATCGGGGTGAGTGTGGCGCGTGTACGGTGTTACTTGATGGTGTGCCCAATTATTCCTGCTCGGTGCTTACGCAAAACGTCAAAGACAGGGCTGTCACCTCAGTTGAAGGTGTCAGGTCAGCAAATGGCACCTTGCATGCAGTTCAGCAAGCCTTTGTCGCAGAAAATGCCCCTCAGTGCGGCTTCTGCACAGCAGGACAGGTCATGTCGGCCGTAGCCTTGCTAAACAGCAACCCTAGACCAACCCGGGATGAAGCACTCCAGGCTATGTCAGGTAATCTCTGTCGCTGTGGCGCTTATGAACATTATCTTAATGGCGTGATGCGCGCCTCGGGGCAAATAGTATGACTACTCATTTAGGATTCGATTTCACGCCCCCAGACGTGGAAGGCAAAGTCTCTGGTGAAATCAAGTATGCCGAAGACTATAAGCGAGATGGTATGGTTTTCGCCCGCATACTGACCAGCCCACTACCCGCTGGTCGCGTAGCTAACATCGACGCCTCAGCCGCGTTGCGAATGGACGGTGTAGTTGGGGTATTCACGGCAGACGATTTACCACCATCACCCCCTCCTGGTAACCCGACTCTGGCTTCTGAGTATGTAACTTACGTGGGGCAGCCAATTTTAGTTGTTGCTGCTGTCACTGAAGAGATCGCGGAATCGGCCATTGATAATATTCGTGTCGACTTTGAACGACGCGATTTTGTTGTCGATCCCATGGAGAGCCTTACCCCGGGAGGCAAAAATGCATACCCCGAAGGCAATGTGCTGATAAGAACCCGGGAAGAAGGTCCTGGAGGTACGCCAATCATCGGTGCAGAAATACGTGACATCAAGTGGCCACAGTCCGCCATTGATGCCATGCGTAACGGCCGGAATCCGGTAGATGGTGAATTTACCACTGAATGGGCTTTTGGTGACATTGATGCCGGTTTTGCCGAAAGTGTCGCTGTGATTGAAGAACCCTTCGTCACCATGGGCTATCCACATCACTGCCTTGAAGCCAGAACCAGTATGGCATACTGGGAAAATGGCAAATGCTATTTCCACGGCTCGTCTCAGAGTCAGAGTGCCAACAACAATGGCCTTGCCCGTATGATGAATATTGATCCAGGTGATCTAGTGTTTATCAATGAAGCGACTGGCGGCGGTTTTGGATCCAAAATTGGTCCTTACCCCATCATGGCAGTAGCGGGCAATTTTTCCCGCATGTTGAACCGCCCCGTGCAATTACGCATTACCCGTGAGCAGGAGTTTTATATCGGTTCTGCGCGCTCCGGCATGCAGGGCTGGATCAAGATCGGTGTAAAAGAAGACGGCAAAGTAGCAGCTGTTGATCTGGTCATCGTAAATGATGGTGGATCTACAGGTGGCGGCAGCGGCAACTCTTCTGCTGGACACGTTACTATTACCTTCCAGCCGGAGAATATGCGTTATCGGGGTATCTCGGTGTATACAAATACCACGCCGCGAGGCGCACAACGTGGGCCAGGTGAAAATGAGATGGCGGCCGTGCTGGCGCCGATAACTGATAAGGCCGCTGCAGTTGTCAACATGGACCGCGTCAGATTCAGACGGGCCAACGTTATTGACAGCGATGGTGTCCGGAGTCAGAGCCAGAGTGGGGTTACCAGCGCCTTTGTCCGCGAAGCACTCGATCAGGGCATGCGCCTGTTCAACTGGAACGAGAGAATAAATCAGCCCAAGCGCACCGGCAATGGCAACAAAGTTCGTGGCCGGGGAGTCGGTATTGGTTATCACGGCGCGGGTAGCAGAGGTTACGACGGCCTGGTTCGAATCGGCACCGACGGCAGACTCTACATCCACAGTGGTGTTGGTAATCTGGGCACCTATTCCTATGCAGGCACCTGCCGGGCAGCGGCAGAAGTCTTGCAGGTACCCTGGGACCGATGTGAAATACTCCGTGGACGAACCGATAATCACCTGCCCCACAGTTCGGGCCAGGGTGGTTCAAATACCATGTTCACCCACACCCGGACTAACTGGGTAGCGGCTGAAGATGCGGTTAACAAGCTGAAGGAAATCGCAGCGGCTGATCTCGGGGGCTCGCCTAACGATTATGAAATCGATGGAGAGCGCGTCTTCAGCAGTTCGGACAGCAGTCAGGGCCTGACCTATGCCCAGGCCGCGCAACGTGCTATCGAAATGGGCGGCAGGTACAGTGGCATGGAATACCCTGATGACATCAATCCTATCACCCAGCGAGCGGTACAGGGCATACAGGGAACCGGCCTGATCGGTGTATCCAAGGACAATATCCCGGGCCAGGGTCAACCTCCGGGCAACGTGGTTGGATTTACGGAAATTGAGCTGGATCTCGATACTGGCAAATACGAAATACTTGATTATGCTGCGGTTGCCGATTGCGGTACCGTGATACATCCGACGAATTTCATGAATTCCATGCGTGGTGGCGCAGTCTGGGGGGTGGGAATGGCAAATCTGGAGCGCCATGTCTACGACCCGCAAAATGGACTGCCTGCCAACACCGGTTTGTATCAAAGCAAACCACCAACGTATCTGGATGTACCTACTTCGACACGGGCTGCAGCGGTGAATATTCCCGATCCGCAAAATCCAGCCGGTTGTCGGGGTATTGGTGAACCGACTCAGGGTGCCTCCGTGGCAGCTATCGCCAGCGCACTATCTGATGCGCTGGACGGTCACCTGTTTAACACGGCACCAACCACAACAGATATGATAGTAAATCACCTGGCTGGTAATTCTTACAGCACCCAATCACTTAAAACTAATACATTCTGAGGTTAATATGCCATCACATGACGTTATGCCAAATATGGATTTGTACCAACCGGTACAGGTTGAGGATGCACTAGCGCTAGCTGACCGTTTAGCCGATAGAGGCTGGTTAGTTGGCGGTGGTCAAGACACTTACGGCTGGCTGAAAGACAGAGCTAAATCTGTCGAAGCCATGATCGACTTGAGTGGAATTGAATCACTACGGGGCATCAGGGAGACCGCCGATGGTCTGGAAATCGGCGCACTCACCACTCTGACCGAGGTTGCCAACAGCCCGGTTATTCAGAGCAGTTATTCTGTACTGTCATCTGCTGCTGGCAAGGTTGCCAGCCCGCAGATTCGCAACATCGGTACACTGGGTGGAAACGTTTCCCAGGACGTTCGCTGCTGGTACTACCGCCGCGGACTGGACTGTTATCGCGCCGGTGGCAACCTCTGCTATGCGGACACGCCTGAGGGTATGAACCGTGAACACTCGTTATTCAATGTAAGCCGCTGCGTCGCCGCCAATCCTTCGGATACGGCGCCGGCCCTAGTTGCACTGGATGCCACGATGGTGATTCAGAGTGTTGGTGGCGAGCGCACGGTTGCGGCAGAGGACTTCTTTGTCGGACCTGCGAACGACATTCAAAATACTACCACCATCCGACCGGGCGAGATTCTGACCTCTGTCAGAATCCCCTCCACCTGGGCCAATGCGACATTCTATTTTGAGAAAGTAGCAGATCGTAATGTATGGGATTTCCCACTGGTGAATGTGGCCGCTGCCTTCAAGATGAGCGGTGACAGCATCGAAGATTCCCGCATTGTGTGTGGCGCAGTCGAATGCAAACCACACCGGGTTACTAACGTGGAAAATGCGATTCGGGGTCAAGCCAAGAGTGCAAGCACCGCAGATTCGGTCAAGGAATTGGCTACCGAAGGCGCACGCGCACTGGCGCACAATGGATACAAAATTCCATTAATGCAAAACCTGGTTAAGCGCGCCATTAGCGGTTAGGCCAACCGGATATCGTTAACCGGTTGTTCCGTAAAAAGGGATAGATTTCTCAATCTGTCCCTTTTTTGTGCCATTTTTATTGTTAGTGCCATACGTGTAGGATGCGAGCTTGGAACATAGTTTTGTTTTTTTTGTTCCGGTGGGCCATCCCTGGCCCGTCCCGCGCTTCATCCCTGGCGCTAGTCACGGAAAAATAGTAATCCCTTCCCAGTCCCCGATACACGCATCAACTACCTACTCTTACCATGCCCAAGAGGTAAAAAAATACCAGCGGTCAAGTGATGAGCTTCAATTGTGATGGGGATGCCTCAGGATCAGATCCTGTCAAGATGTGCCTGGGCAATTTCCTGTACCGCATTCAACCACGATGGCTCATCGTTGAGATTTGGCAGCAGATAAAATTCCTCTCCTTCGTTAGACAGAAACAGCTCCCTGTACCCGATGCCAATTTCATGGATTGTCTCGAGGCAATCCGAGACAAACGAAGGAGTAACCACCGCTACCTTCTTCACCCCGCTTCGAAGCAAATCGAGAATGCGTTCATCAAGGTAGGGCTTGATCCAGGGTTGACGACCAAATCGGGATTGGAATCCGCTAGAGTAGTAGCCCTCATCCCAACCCAGCGCATGGGCGATCGAGCTGGTAGTTGCCAAGCACTGAGCCCGGTAGCAATAGCGATTAGCCTCGCTCATCGTGTCGCAGCATTTCCCAAACTCGCAATATGCATTTTCATCGGCTTTCTGAATGGTCCTCTCCGGTAAACCGTGGTAGCTGAAAATAACGTGTTCAACATCCTGCGTAGGAAGATGCTTGCCGATATGAACCGACCAAGCGCGAATAAATGCAGGTTCGGAAAACAGGTCATTAATAAAGTGTAGATTGGGTTTGTTCGCCCACTTCTCTGCCGCCTGCTGTACGTCATGGAAGACCGACGCGGTAGTTGCAGTCGAGTATTGGGGAAACATTGGCAGTACTGCAATATCCGAAATTCCGCGGCTTTCCAGCTCCTCCATTGCCTGGCCAATAAAGGGCTCGCTGTAAGCCATGCCATTCAGCACGAAAATTCCGACATCATCATTATTAAGGGCTGAACTGAGATATACCAGCAGGCGATCGGCATAGACATTCAGAGGAGAACCGGCATCCATCCAGATCGTGGCATAAGCTTTTGCAGTTTTCGGCGCCCGGAAAGGCATTATGATGAGATTACGTAACAACCAGCGACCAACAGGATTCATATCGAACACGAAGGGATCGGCGAAAAAGTGCCGGTAGAACTGGCGTAGCCCTTCGGTGGTTGGCGTGGCCGGGGTGCCGAGATTGAGCAACAATAAGGCTTTCTTCATGTACTAATTATCAGCACTCTGGGTAAAAACTTGGATGGCTGTTCTGACATGCAGTGTCTTGTTAGTAACACGGGATTAGCAAAGCAATGCTACTTTGATGGGGTTAGTATCAAAGGTCCAAACAACTAGTACCTCGACCAGGGTTAAGTTTCGGGTGCAGCGGGTCTCTCAGCGTTTAGATGCAAGGCGCTTTTGCGCCGTCGTA
>PBTO01000142.1 GCA_002726595.1 Gammaproteobacteria bacterium
CACTGTGGATGACTCGACAGTATTTACCAATAGTTTTTCCGGCGAATACCCACTCTCCAGGATTGATGAACCCATTTATGAATATGCCTGCCACGAAGGCAACTACAGCATGATAGGCATCCTGGCAGGTGCCAGAAAACTTGAACAGCTGGAAGGAAGCGAAGGAAGGTAAAATAGAAGCTATGTCCCAGGTAAGTGTAAATAGCCGGTGCGGGCAATAAACACTTATCCCAATTCTTATAATTCTCTATAACTTAGAAACCAGAACACCCTATAACTTAGAAGCCAGAACACCGCTAGCGGCTTGTGGTACCCCATCTACCAATTTGGGACGAAAGCGCAGCCAATTCACCCTGCTTACCAGCTCTTCCTGCTGCTCCAGAGAGGATACTCCAATGATGATCTGCAGGTTCTGCGCCACCCCCAGAGTGGGCGGGTTACGTGCGAACCACCGCCTCTTTCTGAGCTCATCCACACCTGCGAGTCTGAAGATGAAGAGCGCTTCGCCAGGATCGGCAAACGCAGTAGCGAATGTACGGTTGTTTTCACTGGACAGTAACGCTTCTGGCGATAGCTCATTGAAACTGAGTCTGATTGGTAAATTTTGCACCGGCCTCAACATTGTTTTTTCACTATCTAGCCGGCTCTGAAGGGCTGCAGACATGTCGGGATAGAAATTCAGTTCGGGAATTAGTACAGGAGTGGCGAACAAATCATCAACAAGTTGTTCTGACACTCCGGCGGCGAGTAATTCGGCATGTGCATTGGCGTAGGTTACTACCGCCATTTCCCGTTGTTGAAATAATAGCTGCCAGTCTGCCTGATACAAAGTCACCATGGCTGAAGCTTCCAGATCCGGCGTCTCACGGTCTAGGTAGAGTTTGCGCAATCTCTCAAAATAGAGAAAACCTGTACCACGATGCATGTCGCGGGCTTGATCCCTCTCCAGCATCATGGACCGGGTTCTCCCGCTAGCAGATGACCAGCCAATCGATCGTAACGCGTACCCTGCCTGGGCTCTGCTTTGTATTGCCCAACCATGCAGGTAGGCATGCCTGATCTGCTCATAGATAACCTGGGCGAAGCGCAGATCCTGGGGTTGCCAGATAGCCTCCGCCACTGTGAGGGCAGCGCGGCTCATGAACGCAGCTCTGCGGTAATGATTGGCTTGTTGTCGAGGGTTATCTTCCAACACACCGCGTAAGTGCATATCCGCAATATTCAACAGGCCAGCCACCATAGTATCGTCAGGCCTGGGAGTTTTGTTCGCGTATAGCCAGAACCTATGGTCCAGAAGTTCTCGAGTGCTTCTCCAATCACCCCAATTGGTAAAATTTTCAATTTTCTTTTGCAGGATACGCTGCTGGGAAGGTGTATAAAGCCCCTCGTTAATCCGCAAAATCTGCTGTGCTCGATCCAGCGAATCATGGGCCTCCTGATACTCAAAAGCCACCATCAGGCGATCAGCCAATTGCTCCAGTGTTTCGATAAGTTGCGGGCTGGTTAAACCATTAGCCGCTTCTAGGGCGTCAAGTTCGGTGCGATAGGACTCCAGTTCCTGATTGGTTTCAATTTCGATCCGCTGAGCAATCACATTGCCCGCCCCCGCCAGCAGCAGGAGTGGCAATATCAGAAATCCAGATCTGGCTGTAAGATAAATCACTGCTTAGTAGGCAATCGCTCTGCGCTCAGTTCTCGCCACTAGCGCCGCCAATGCCCACAACCGTATTTAGCACACCGAGTTGATCGGCTTGCTCGACCGAACCGTAGGTTTGCTCAACAGTAGCGCAACGACGGCGCCTCACGCGGCTGAATGACCTGTCATTTTCAGAGCAAACGATCATTTGCGCGATATTTCTACCCTGATTGTAGGCAGCCAGTTCCGCTTCACTCATTCTCTCGAAATTGATATCAGAGAGGTCGGAATAGTTGCAGGCGGCTATTGGCAGGCACGTAATAAAAAGTAGCAGCATTTTTTTCATTAGTTAGTCCTTTCTCTTAGTGGTTTATGTAATCCTATACTAGTGTTTAACAAATGAGGACCGGCATTGTCCACTAAATCTGTCGTTATTTCCAACAGTAGTGCCTAAATCGAGGTCCAAAGGCTACTGACCAGGCCCTTCCTGGCGCTTGAAGCAAGCAAGGATTCTGGAGAATGAGGAGACAAGTACCGGACTAGTCTGCGATAGTGGCTCCGGTAAGTTTGGCCACTGCAGCCAGGGTAGTCTGTGCTGCATTCAGACCCAGTCGAAAATCCTCATCGTCGAAGGTAGACCACACATCCAGTGGTGTATGCCAGGTAGGGTTCCAGCCCGCGCCAGTATGGGCACCCCGCTCGTTCTCTCGCATGCTGATAGAAGGTACTTCGTTCATAAAGGGTGTTGAGTCGGTGTTGGTCATGTGCGGGCCAACCGTTGCCGGGTAGTCGGTGTTGTATTCATCTGCCGCTGCCTTGAACACGAACGCCAGTTTCATCGACTCTTCCGCCAGTTCAGAGGCCGACTGAAATTCAATATTGACATCGGCCTCGGGGCGTTGATCCATACTCACCGTGCCATCTGCTCGCGGCGCGCCGTGGTCCCACAACATCATGTCGTGCTGAATCATGCCGAGCCAGCGCGGCTCCGGGTAGCGACCCGAACCCGGTGGATTTTCGATCCCTTGCAAGGTTCTTCTCTGTTCCACGTAAGCGCCGGAGCCATTCAAGCCGGTTTCTTCATTGTTCCACAGTGCGAAGCGGATCGAACGTTCTGTTTGCACATCTGCTGCGTTGAATATGCGCGCCAGCTCCATCACCAGGGCCGTACCTGAACCGTCATCGTTTACTGCCTCATTGACACCATGACCATCCATATGGGCACCGATGATGTACATCTCATCGGGACGAGTAGTACCAACCTTGGTGCAATAAACTTCGGAGCGTGGCCCATTCTCCGGTTGTTCCACGTTCAGCTGCCGGATTCGCTCATCCGGTTGCGCATTCAGATCACGGTTTACTCCGGTTCCGGCGCGATAACCGTAAATAGAAGAACTACCCGGGCCATTGCCATTGCGGCCCACATCACCACCGGTGGGGGTGGTCAGGTCAGGTGTCTCGGTCGAGCGTGGTGCACGTTGTCTGGGCGGCCGTGGTTGCGGATCAAACACATAATTCAACCGTTCGGTGTTGGTGCAACCCACCGCCTGCAACTGCTGCTCGATCCAGTCCACAGCGTTGGCATTGCGTTGTGTGCCCTGACGTCGATCACCAAACTGGGTCAGTCCCCTGATGGTCGTCTTGTAGCTTTCCAATTTCAGTCGGCTAACCAATTCACGGATCGGATCGTCCTCTGTCTGTTGACCCCAGGAAATACTGCCAAACCCGAGGACTACCGAAGGCAGGGCGATGGTTATAACACTTTGAAATTTGGAAGACATGCGGGCTCCGGATATGGGGTTGTTTAGTTAGGCAGCATAAGCAAGCTTTGCGCTGGAGTCTAGCCCGAATACCCTGTTTCATTTCAACCAGTTAGCGAATAAACTGATTACTCTCGAGTTCAACCAGAAAGTACGGCCCCTGCACACATATCGTAATCCAGGCCCCGAAGGCTAGATCAGAGCTTGATTTAGGAGGTTCTATCGTGGCTAATTGTCAGGTGCACAGGCGTATTGAGTATCGCAATGCCCGCTAGACATGATGGAATCCTTCTCGACCTGGATGGCACTTTGTGGAATGCCGCCAGCGCCAGTGCAAAAGGCTGGAATGAGGTTGGCAACGAGCTGGGAATACTGTCAGCAGATTTAAAAAAATCAGACATTGAGAACGTGTCCGGGCATCCGCTTGAAAAGTGTATCGGCATGTTATTTCCTGAGAGTGCCATACAGAAATACCCAAACCTTGTTAATGCCCTGGAAAAAGGAGAAAGAAAGATTATTGAGGAAGAAGGTGGAGAATTTTACCAAGGCATTCTGGATGGAATTCCAAAAATTGCCCGGAGCTTTCCACTTTTTATTGTTAGCAATTGCCAGCAATGGTATTTGGACTGTTTCTTCAAACATTCAAATTTGCGCCCCCATTTTCGCGACACGGATTGCCATGGAAAATCGAATATTTGTAAAGCTGACATGATCAGACATATGGTTCTAAAACATAAGCTGGTGAATCCTATATACGTAGGTGATACTTTGATGGATAAGGATTCATCGCGGATGGCGCAGGTAGAATTTGGCTATGCTGATTATGGCTTTGGCGAGCTTGGTGACGAGGTGCTGGTATTCGATAGTTTTACCAGTTTAATTGCGTATTTCCTGCCAGATAGAGCCTGTAACAGTGACCAATAAAATAGCTATTAGCTATTAGTACGAATAAATCAGCGCTCAATGTGGAATTGATCCACGAATTCATATCAAAAAAATCATTGACATTTCAGTTTAGTATGCTAATTTTGTAGCATATTGCTAATATTTTAGCATATAGCTGCAAGCCATCAGGCAAATGTTGCCATCGGAGCAAATTACGATGACCAGAGCGAGCAAGCTAAGCCGGCGCGAGCGACAGATCATGGATATTATTTATCGCCTGGGAGAAGCCAGTGTGAAAGATGTCCTGGAAAATCTGGAGGATCCTCCCAGTTACTCATCGGTACGAGCCCTGCTGCGCAAACTAGTCGACAAAGGCCATGTGAATCATCGCGAGTGCGGGCTGAAGTATGTTTATTATCCCCTGGTCAAGCGCGAGACAGCATCAACCTCGGCGTTATCAAATCTGGTAAAGACTTTTTTCAGTGATTCTCCAGCACTGGCAGTTAACTCACTTCTGGATATGTCTTCAGACTCAATCTCTGATGAAGAATTGCAACAGCTGGAAAAATTGATCAAGGCTAAAAAGAAGTCCAACAAGAAACCGACAAAAAGACAAAAGAGGTAAGCACTCATGGAATCAATCAATCTGCTGGAAACTCTTTCTATCGCACTTGTGGGACAATCATTTGCTCAAGAACTGTTAGATTTGCTTGTAAAGTCCACTGTCATCGTGGGCCTGACCTATACGATCGCGCAAATATTTCGGTCTAAACTTTCAAATAATGGCACACACCTGCTCTGGTTAACATGTTTGTTCTGCGTTGCGTTTTTGCCCCTTGCAGGTGCCACAATCAGCACACTCACAAGCAGTTTTGTTGGCCAGAGTGCATTCAACATAATCACGGTTCAGGCCGGAATTGCAGAGCCCACACAGGCGTCGGCCGTTAATTCAAATTTGATAATCATTGCCGTGTATATGATGGTTACAATCGGATTTCTAACCCGCCTGTTGCTCTCTGCAATAGGACTTCGACGTATAAGCAAGTCAGCACGGCTGATTTCCACAGGGACGATTGCTGAGCAATTAGTTCAAGCCTCTGGACAACTTGGTATAACGAGAACTGTTGTATTAAAACTCAGTGACAGGATTAGTTCCCCAATGTCGTTCGGAGCGCTGCAACCGGTGGTTATTCTACCCTCAGCATCAGCCAGCTGGAGCGCATCAACATTGGAAGATGTGTTATTACACGAGCTCAGCCACATCAAACGTTTGGACTGGCCTTCGATACTGTTCTGTCATCTGCTCAGCAGCCTCTTCTGGATAAATCCCTTGGTGTGGTTTGCGAAAGAACGGGTTAATGAAGCGGCTGAGAAGGCCTGCGATTCCGCCGTATTAACCCATGGTAAAGATGGCATTAATTATGCGGAAGATTTGCTGCGATTTGCCAGGTTGAAGCGTGGTAATCAAGAACCTGTTCTTGCCCAATTGATGTTTGAGGAAAGTGGTTTATCGATTCGAATCCGCAATATTCTGGATGGCAATTTGACCAGAAAAATCAACAAGGCATTTATGTCTACTATGATTGCTTATGCTGCACTCTCTATTGTGACCTTCAGCAACATCAATGTATTCGGTGCCAGTGATGATGAACCGGATCAGGAATACCTTCCCATCACAGCTATCGCGCCACAGTATCCAACGCGAGCGGCATCTCAGGGCATCGAAGGCTGGGCGCTGGTGAGTTTTACGGTCACCGAGGATGGCTCAGTTGATGAAAGTTCGTTGCTGGTTTTGGATGCAGAACCCGCCGAAATCTTTGACAGGAGTTCACTGCGTGCAGCGGCACGGTTTACGTTTCAACCGAGGATCTCGGGCGGTATAGCTATCCCGGTTCCAGGTGTTCAGTATTTGTTCACATACACTTTGGAAAATGATGGCATCATGGAAGATGCCGCCAGACAGCCTCCTCAAGCAAGAAAATAGTTAAAATTATTCAAACGGAGAATCAGGTAGCTGCCGAGCCGATCGCGTTAAGCGACTGAGTTTCCTGTATCAAATAACCAGCAAATACTCTGACCGGTTTGTCTTGAACAGACCGAACGAAATCTATAATATCTGATGCCTTTGGGCCGATTTAATTCATCGAATATTCGGCCAACACTGTCGGTTGATTCAGCTCAAACCGAACACTAATCGTCGTTGCGACGGAGCTCTCCAGGCAATCGGCGAAAAACTTGATAAGGTATCCGCTTCATGGAAGAGCTTGTTTGGAATACGGATATGCTGGTATCCAGCCTCGTCCTGTTATTTACCTTTGCCGCCATATTTACCGAAGGTATTCACGGTGTACATCGGGTTAAGTGTGCCATGGCGGGCGCGGCCGTGATGATCGTACTGGGACAGATCTTCGGTTTTTACAATCCCGAAGGTGCAGTCGAAGCGATCGACTGGGATGTGGTTTTCCTGTTGGGTGGCATGATGACTATCGTTGCCATTATGATTCCTACCGGCGGCTTTCAACAACTAGCCTATGCTATCGCAGATTTCAGCAAAGGCCGGCTATTCCTGTTAATGGCCTTGATGGGAACACTTGTCACCGTGCTTTCCCTGCTGCTGGACAATGTCACAACGGTGGTCATATTTGGCCCGCTGATTATTCTGATCTGTCAGTCTCTGCGGGTTAGTGCCATACCATTTTTACTTGCCGCCGCTTTGCTCTCCGACACTGGGGGCGTAGCTACTCTGGTTGGAGATCCACCAAATTTGATGATTGGCTCAGCGGCCGAAATTTCTTTCAATGATTTCGTGATTCATATGGGAGCAATGGTGGAACTTAACCCGGTTTTGCACACACCCTATTGTTAACAACTCATTCTACACTCAAATTC
>PBTO01000143.1 GCA_002726595.1 Gammaproteobacteria bacterium
CCCAGCACCAGAGCAATGATCAGGCCCAGAATAATAAGTGTCCCATAAACATTAGCCTGCTGGGCTATTTGAATGGTAATCGTCTTGTCCTCGCCACGAATCGGCAGGTCATCGGTCAGCGAAGTCGTGCTCACCCGGGCTTCGTAACGCCCCGGGACGATATCTGCCGGAGGCGTAATAAACACCTCAATTCTCCCCTCCTGGTTTATCTCCAGGGTCGAAATGAGCTCCGGCTCGACCCGCTCAATCCAGTTAAAGGGCGAGTCGACTTCAACCTCAACATTATCCAGCCTGCGGGTGCCCTCATTGACCACTTCGAGTCCAACCTGAACTGTTCCACCGGCTTCGATAGTGTGGAACAGCTGCGGTGCCCGTACCAGGATCTCACCGATACCTCTGGGTACCAGCTCCAGGGCTGTGTAACCAATATCAAGCGCTTCCAGCTCTGTCGGGGTCATTATCCGGCCGCGCAGATCACCGATCTCCTCCGAGCGCTCCCGGGGAATCGATACGGCATAGAAAGTGATGGGCTCGTCCATATTGACCAGTGATGTCGGCCGTTCCGGCAGGAATAGACGCATTGCAATCTGTCGGGTATTGACTCCCTCGGTAAACTGAAACTGGCTGAGACGATTGCCCGAGACTGCATCGAGGAAATAGCGATTGATCTCTGCCGGCAGATTCACCGCCTCGAGTTTGAACGTGTCACTTACGCCGCTGAACAGCTCGATCGACATGCCATAGTCAGTGGTGCCGCCGAGTTCTATTTCCTGAGAAAACTGCTCCGGTTGGATGATAGCTTTGTTTACTGAGGCATCTTTCTGCAAAAATACTTTCAGACGGCGGGATGATCCATTGCCATAGATGATGTTCACCGATACCACATCGCTATCCACCAGTAAGGTGAAATCGAGCTCGACCGGCTCGCCATAATGCAGCTCATCCACCTTCACCTCATAAGGCAGGCCAATGATGGTGTCATCATCATCCATCAGGGAAACGTATACATCGTGCACCACATCCGGTTGCAGACTCTTCCACAGCTCGTCTTCAAACTCTACCAGCTGGTCAAATTCAGCTCCCCCGGCTGCCGCATTGGCAATAACCAGTTTAATACGATTATCAGTACCCTCGCCCTGGTATTTAACGGCACTTTGTATCGTCACATACTGCGCTTCGAACAATACGGCCAGCATTTGCTGCTGGTAGTTAACTTCCGCTTCGATATAGTTGATCTCGCTTCGGTCGAGGCTGGCCTCTGAAATCAACTCCTGTTCGAACAGCTCCTGTTGCCGCTCATATTCTGCCAGTGAGGCCTCAAAAGAGACTTTGGCCCGCTTCAGACCCAGGAGCAGATACTGATCGTCACGTTCGTTGAAAAAGGTGCCCTGTTGCGCCTGAGAGGCCCATGGCAGCGCCAGCAGTGCGATAACAATGCAAACTAACGGGTATTTCTGTATGCCGCGGAGGCCCAAGTTCTCACTCATCGGAGCAATAGACCATATTTTCCAAGTGGGCGCAACATCAGGCAGGACAAGGCTTGGGGAAAACAGACAGGATGCTACCGGCAATTACACTGGTCGTCGTGAATCCGTGAGCGATATTGCTTCGTGGGATTGCTGGATGATATCAAAATACAATTTGCTACATCGGTTAGCACGCCTTCAATTCACTCAGATCGCGGATTTCAACTCCAAATCAGTGCCCCGATTCGAAAAACAACATTTGCGAGACTATGTGAATGTGCTCCTTGATACCGGTGCAAGACCCGGGGCTGAGTTACTGAATTTGCGGTGGAATCAAGTTGAAACTACTTCGGCGCCCGCCAGGAGGGCAGCTCTGATGACAACAACGAACGTAAACTACTGAATGGCAAAGGACAGAAGATAAGTGAGTACTTACTTACAGTAACTGGTAAAAATAGAACTCGCACCATTTCAAGGGGCAACCTTACCGTCAAGGCATTGGAGAGGATCGCCTGCCGCAACTACGGTATGGATACCAACAGTGCTGATTCGCTGGCGAGTCTTACCAGCACCATCAACCCATAATTCAAGGAAATTAGTTTAGTTGACAACTCATTGTCAAGTTACTCGATTAGAAGAATCAGTAATGACTCAATCCGGGGCTCGATCATGGAGGTTACGCTGCCGTTGGCGTAGGCAGGTTCTCCATTGTTTTGATGCAACTTCACTCATTTCACTGAGACATCCCGGCGAGTTCAAAGGTAAAGACACCACGTTGGCGCTGCCCAAATTCATCCTCGCTTTCGATAACTATACTGTGCAGTCCACGCTCGAGATTTTCCGGCAAGTCATATTCCCAGATGTGAGCAGAATCCACCGCGCCTGGAAAGGCATTATCTGTATCGGCGTGCTGTCGATATATTTTCTCCATAAAAGGATCTGTTCTCACCACATAGTTCATTGAGACCGGAGGTTTGCCATCAAGTGCCATAGTGACTTCGTCGCGTATGCCACCATCGAAGAGGTTCACTACTACTTTAGTATCAGGTTCCAACGTGCCCCGGTTAATACCGCTCTGGGAAGTTTTAAGCTCGGGGTCAAGCACGATACGCAAGCGCTGTGCTGCATCTCTGCCAAAGGGGAAGGGAATGAACTCCGGGATCAGCTTGGTGTCATCAAATTTTAACAGGTAGAACCCATTAGGATTACCGTCTTCCATCATCGCATCGGCCACACCGCGTAAATCTCTCGGCCCCCGGGTCCAGCCACTGCCGCGTACCTCCGCCAGTGTATGTGCTATCCAGGGTTGCGCGGTCCAGCCGTGGTTATGGTTTATCTCCACCTTCCAGCTATTGCTGGTGTCGTGTCCGGCAAGACCGTAGATAGAGGTGAATGGTCTTAATAATTCCAGAAGCTCAGTAAAATTATCGGTATTCGGGCCGGTGATTCTGGACCCTGGGTTGTCATCGCTGGCCTCTGCGATCAGCGGAATATGGGTTGCTATGACGATGAGCTTGTCATTCGGGACATTGGCAAGATCCTGTTCTAACCACGTCATCTGATCGTCTGAAATAAATCCGCGGTAATCGCCTCTGTTGGGTCCGCGTTGACCGGAACCCACGTACTCGACATTGTTCAATGCAACGATATGTGCGTTGCCATAATTAAAGGAATAATAGATTGGGCCAAAATGTTTTTTGTAGGTCTCATTTGCGAAGTGCGCATTGGGAGACTCATAATTCATGTCATGGTTGCCCGGCAAATTCCATTGCGGAATTCCAATCAGCCCAATCATTTCCTTATGACGGTCATACAAATCGAGATTGTCAAATACTACGTCTCCCACGGTTATTGAGAATTTTGCCTCGTAGGGATTCCCCAGCAACGTGTTTATCAGGTCTTCTCGAAGCATATCTTCGCCTCGATCGGTTCTGGCCTGGGGATCTGCAAATGCATGGGCGGAGAAACGGATTTCTCGAGAACTGAGTCTGTGCAGGACAAAATCTATATTTTCCGGCAGCGGGCCCGTCGGCTCAATTACCGGCCACAGCCACTCGACAGATGTGCCTGCAATTGCAGTAGGACTGCCATCGGGGTAGTGACGGTAGAAAAATTGCGGTAGGTTATTCTCGTCAACTGGCACCACGAAGCCCGATGGTTGCGAGATAAACAATATCTGGTTTGCGGCAAGATTTATCTCGTAATAGCCATCGGCGTCGGTCTGTACGAGGTCGCAGCCATTGCTGACACTGACCCCGGCAATGCCAGATTCACCCGGATTACGCTGCCCATCCTGGTTGAGATCTTCATACACGGCACCCCTGGCCAATTCCATGGATTCGCTGCCAACGCCACATTGAGCATGCACCGCCGGAACAATAGAGAACAAACCTAGCAGACCAAAAATGGTAGCATCAAGCCTTGAATGGAGTTTCATAGGAGATTCCCTGAGAGTAAAACTTTTGTATTGAGCAGGCAATGATAGCCTCAAATCAAGAAAAATCGCAGATTAGAAGGGCACGGAGAGATAAAAAAATAATCCTTCCGTCCCTTTTAACTGAGAATTTGCTAAAAGGGCAACTAAATTCAGCTTAAGTTAATAATAACTCTATACTATCTATCGTGTCCGAGTGTGTAACTTTTTCCTTGTTCGGGCGTCTAATGTTAAGTTTGCTGCCAATAATCATAGTTTGACACACAGGAGAGAAGTTTATGAATTTCAGCAACCCGCTAAATACTAGGATAGCGCTACTTTTGGGGCTAATGCTAACTTTAATTAGTTGCGCTGATCTCAGAGTTAGCCCGAATCAGGTCAGCTCCACTAACTCTGCGATCGTCCTAACGGCGGAACCACCCCATAGGCGGGATGTCAGCAATGTCAACGGACGCATTGTTATTGGATCGGGTATGAACGTAAATGATGTGCGAAATGTCAACGGACGCATAGTCGTTGAGTCTGGCGCGACAACAGGAAATTTGCGCACTGTGAATGGAAGAGTAAATATCGAAGGCGATGTGTCGATAAATGGCAATGTGAACACAGTCAACGGTGGAATAACTGCGCTAAGTGGTGGAGAAATTAACGGCAGTGCCGGGTCTGTAAATGGCAGAGTCAATTTTTCAAACGTATCTGTTGGGATCGATGTTACAACGACGAATGGCAGTATTGATTTAACCGATGTCACCATAGGTGAAAATATTGAAACCACCAATGGCAATATAAGCCTGGAAAATAGTGTCGTCGAAAGGGATTTGATAGTGCGAGAGAGGCGTTGGAATAACGGTCTATTCGGATTATTCGGCCTCTTCGACAGGGACCCGAAAGTAATTATCAGTCCTGATTCACACGTAAGAGGTAGTCTGATAGCCAGGGAAAAAATACGGCTCTATGTGCACGAAACTGCTAGTGTGGACAATATTATAGGCGCCAATCCCATATCATACAGCGGGCAGCGACCATAACAATCCAGATGTGATTGAGTACCAGGAAAGTAGCTGATCCTGAGCATGAACATTTAGAATCATGTCTAATCTATATCAACAGACTAGTACTCAAATTGAGTATTAGCATTCCCGTCAGGATGATGTAGGGGCTCTGGTTCCAGGAAGCTCCTTTGCCGTTTGCTACGCAAATTGTGTACAGTAGATTCTTCTTTGCGTGATTGAACTAGTATTACTGTATGACAAGCTAACTCACCCTGAGCAGCAGACAAAGGTTCTGAGAATTTTCCAATAACGATTACAAACGTCACGGTTCACACTGGAGAGCTGGCGAATAGCAGCGTATATGAAGCTGTATCGCCAGTTACACTGAAAGTGCACGAACCAAATAATCTAGAACACAGCTTCCCCCAGAAGAAACTATTCCTGGGCATATTTCCACAACAATTTTTGCTCTGCCGAGTAGAAAAGACACTTGAATATCATTCCATAGAATAGGGGTAGCATTGCAAAACCATACCCGGCGCATTAACACCTGGTAGGCAGACAGAGTAATGAAATTGGGAAAAGAACTTGAATTTTGTGACAATCTGATACAAAGTCGATTATGGAACGGTTCCCAGCAAAATTGTGTTGATTAGAAAATTTTTCTAGTAAATACAACAGAGTAGAAGCAGCTACTGATCGAGTTAAAAGAGCTGAATACCTCAAATTATTATTGATGTCGCTGTGATTTACTTGTATGGCCTGATTTTTTGCTCCTGGTAGGGGAAGATAGCAAATGAGAATTGTAATTTACCTGTTGAGTACGTTGCTAGCTTTTGTAATTTCTCATGCAGCTCTAGCGCAGGATTTGCTGAGTGAAACCAGAAGTGCGATTCAAGAATGGGTAAGAACGGAACAATTACTATCTCTGGAAAAAAAGCAATGGGAAGAAGAGAAGGCGTCCATTACCGATATTTTGGCTATTCTCTCGGCGGAGCAACGTGAACTGAACGAGCAGATCTCTCTTGCTCAGGATGTTGCCAATCGAGCAGATGAACAGCGATCAATGCTGGTAGACCAGCTCTCAACCTTCCAGGAAATATCCGAACTGCTCGAAGTCCGAGTATCAGATTATGAAAGGCAATTGTCATTGATTGCTAACTACCTCCCGGAGACTCTAAAGAGAGAGTTATCCCCCAGATTTGCCAGAATCAATTCTTCTTCACAGGTTTCAGCGCTTAGTTTGAGTGAGCGTGCACAAACCGTTCTGAATATTATGTCAGAGATAGATAACTTCGACGCAAGACTAACTCTTACTACTGAAATAATAAACAATTCACGGAATGAGCCTATCGAAGTGCGGGTGCTTTATTTCGGCTTGGCCAGGGCTTTTTATGTCAATGACAATGCCACCGCTGCGGGATACGGCGTGCCTACCGATACTGGGTGGCGATGGCAGCCTGAAAATGAGCTGGGTGAAACTGTAACCAGAGCGATCGACATTTACGAAATTCGAATTTCTCCTCAACTTGTTACCTTGCCTATGCAGGTGGAGAGATGAGAAATCAAGTAAGCTTAAGTTTTTGCTCCATTTTGATTTCAAGTTTTTTCAATGTGGGATTGACGACTGTCTCTGCGCAGGAAGCCACCCTGGAGGAAGTTAGAGAATCTGTAGCCTTAGACCTAGAAAATTCACTGCGTGACCTGGCAGCGCAACGGGAAAGTACAACTGAAGAAAAAATCCCACTTGTGGCAGAGCTGCAAGAAGCCGAGAGCAACGTGCGTGAATTGAGAAATACCGCAACTCGCTATCAAGCAATTAGAGACAGTAGGGAGTTAGGTCTGAATGAAATTCAAGCAAGGTTGGAAGCGTGGGAAAACGAAAATACATACCTTATCAATCTACTTAATGAATACGCTTCACGTTTCCAAAGCAATCTCAATGTTTCCGAAGCAGACAAGTATAGCGCAGAAATTGACACATACAATTCTTCGCGAAGCGCAACGGAAGAAGAGAGGCTGGTTGAGTCACAACTGGTGCTGCTCGAAGTAGGCTTAGAGCGTATACGGGATTCTTTTGGAGGTGAACAGTATTCAGGAAGAATTGTGGCAGACGATAGCAGACTTATCTCTGGAACTTTTACAAGATTTGGTCCGGTCGTGTTTTTTCGAGATCAGAGCCGAGAGCTTAGCGGTATAGTTAATGCAGAGGATGGCATCAACGCAAGAATACTTGAGCTGGATAGTAATCTCGATGAAATCGGGACTCTCACAGGCGGTGGTCTTGCTCAGGTCCCCATGGACGTTACGGAGGGTAAGGTTACTTCCATATCTTCGAGTCGGGAAACTCTGTTTGGACACATCAGTAAGGGTGGTATCTGGATATTTCCCATTTTATTTTTCGCACTGATTTCACTCTTCATATCGCTATACAAAGCGTTGCAAATTTACCGGATCAAAATTCCTCCAGTGCAAATGGTCAGAAATATTCTGATCAAAGTGAGGTCCGCCGATATGCAGGAAGCACTGAGCCTTGCAGGTGGAGTACCGGCACCGGTTGGTCCAATGCTTAGCCAGGGCGTAAAAAACTCTGGAGAACCAAGAGAACTGATCGAAGAAGTTTTGTATGAAAATATTCTCGAGACCAGGCCAAAACTTGGAAAGTTGTTACCGATCATTGCAACAACCGCCGCGATTGCCCCACTACTAGGTCTGCTTGGGACGGTAACCGGCATGATCAATACGTTTAATCTGATATCGCTGTTTGGTACCGGAGATGCGAGAGTCCTGTCCTCGGGTATATCAGAAGCACTGGTCACAACTGAATTTGGCCTGATCGTGGCCATACCAGCACTGATCATCCATGCATTACTGAGTCGTAAGATTAAGACTATATTGGGCGATATGGAAAAATATGCCCTTATTTTCAGTAACGGGTTGTCAATGAGATCGACAGAGGCGGCTATTTCGTGAATGAATTCTTGCAACAGTTCTGGGAGGTCACTGCAAGCGGTGGAGTGCTCATGATAGTGCTGTTCGTTCTCGCGATAGCTATTTACTGGCTTGCTATAGACACGCTTACTTCACTGCCAAAAGGTGATGCCATGATCAAAGCATTGCTGCAGGGAATCAAGTCACCTGGAGACGTGAGTATTTTCAAGAAGGATCATTTGCTTTTATTAAGGAACAGGAAATCACTTTTACAGGTTCTTGTTACCACAGCACCGCTTCTTGGTTTGTTAGGCACAGTTATCGGTATGTTGGCAACTTTTCAAGGCTTGAATGAAGGCAGTGGTAATACACTCGACCTGGTAGCGGCCGGCATATCCGAAGCCATGATTACAACTGAAACAGGGTTGGTAGTTGCGATTCCTGCTTCATTCATGATCATGGTCATAGGATCGAGAATACAGGCGGTTGAAGATTCTCTTTTACAAGTTTTGAACCATCACAGACAGGGAGCTAGGTAAGAGGTGTTGTAGATCTTTGTATTGGATCAAAAGAAAAATCTAATTTAGCACACAGAAAGAGGGAGAAAACCACAATGAAAAAAACACTCTTTCAGGAAGAGGACGATCAATCCGGTGAGATCAATATATCGCCATTGATTGACGTGGTTTTTATATTGCTTATCTTTTTCATAGTCACTACTACCTTCGTTGAGGAAACCGGAGTTGAGGTCACCAAACCCCAGGCAATTTCGGCGCAACAACTACAAAAGGAAAGTGTGATGATCGCTATTACCGGGGATAGTCAAATTGTATACGGTGGGCGCAATATTGGCACTGCTGGCGTGAGGCCTCTGGTTGAACGGCTTTTGTCCAGAGGAGAGTTGCCGGTGATTATTTTGACGGACAGTAGCGTAAGAGCTGACCTGCTGGTTAATGTGATTGATGAAGCTAAATTAGGCGGTGCAATATCCGTAAATATAGCAACAAGAAACGACTGAGCATTTCTGATCGGAAAATAAACTTGAAACTCAAAGCAAAAACATTTTTAAGCAGAACAAGCCTCTATACTATTATTGTGGTTATGGCGCTATTTGCAGTTCTTCCTTTGTCGCAAAAATTGCTGGAGATTGTCGATGAGGACATGTTGGTTGTCCGCCGCGTTGATGTAGCCCCATTGCCACCACCACCGCCTCAGGAGAGAGAAGACGCAGACCCAGGCGTGATTTCTCAAGCCGGAGTCAACTTAAAATCGATAATACCCGCCGTTAATCTCGATCCGATTGCTACTGGGGCAAATCCGAACATTTCTGAATCTTTGGAGTTGGGTCTTAATGAGATTGATCTGGATATTAATTCCAATGCCACTTTCACCATGAAAGGGGTAGGCTTTGGGGCTGCGGGCCTGGACAGCCCCCCCATCATGGTAGTCAGACCAACACTTCGATACGGCGATATGGAGAGAAAGGGGATTAGCCAACTTGAGTTTGTTGTTCTGGTTAAATGGCTGAAAGATGGATCATTGACTTTTATCGCCATCGAAGAAGTTGAATATCCGGATGCTGAATTTAAAGTCATGATAAGAGATGCTATTTCTCAAATTCGCTACACAAGACCAACAGTCGATGGGGTGCCGGTGGAAAGGTTTCTCCGGCTGCCTTTGACAATTCACGCCAACTAGAGGCTTCCACAGGTGATTACTCAAGCTCAGAAATACTTGCTCATCACCATGGCGCTTTTATGGCATTTTCCAATCCTTGCGCAAGAAGACTGGCCGCACTATGTCAACGATTGGAGTGACGGGCTTTTTCAGGCACGTGTGCAGGGCGTATATGATTGGACTGGCTCTGGGCCCGATCGGCTTGAAACACTCGAATTTACTGAGGTGCCCATTAATATGTATCAGCTTTCCACGGTAAACCGAGATATTGAATTTTTCCCGCCACGAGATGATATAGACCCGGAATTAAAAGCTTTTTTCCCGCCCCCCAAGGATTGGGAAGATAGAAGATTTCTAATTCTGCATCTACGTAGTAACTCTGTGCCTGAGGAGGGTTATTTTGAGAACAATCTTGACGAGAGAGCAGGACCGGATACCTACTATTTAATGGGGAACATATACTTCCTTCAACAAAAATTCACTGAGGCCATAGAAAATTACGAGAAAGCAATTTTTGAATTTTCCAGGTTTCGGCTTGCATACAAAAATATGGCTTATGCCTATATCAGTTTGGGCGATTGTGACAAAGCGTTGCCCGCTGCTGAGACAGCTACTGAGCTCGGTGCATTCAGTGCGCGATTGAAGGGGCTTATAGCTTACTGCTCTTTACAACAAGGTAATTATCATAGCGCTGCTGAGGCAGCTGGCATAGCAAGAATGCTGGATCATGAAAATGAGATGTGGGTGGAGTTGGAAATTGCGGCCCTGATAAAACTTGGAAGCTATCGACAAGCAAAAATATTGCTGGAAAAACAGCTAAGTTCATCTGTAATTGTCGGCCGACACGTTGATTATCTCATCGACATATACCGTGGCGAAGCCGATCAGGAGGCGCTTCTAGCCATGCTGGAAATAAAAAAGAGAGCTGGAGTAATCACCGAGTCGCAGTTAGCTGAATTGGAGAGCGTAAAGATATCAGAAAGTGTTTCCAGGCTAATTGATGAGGACAGGATAGCGGACCACCTCCAAAACTCATCTCCCTCGCTTGCTGAATTGCTTACTATCCTCCAAGACTTAATTAATTCGAATGGCTGGGGTGCGGCATTGGAATTCAGCAACAACATCCTGGATCAATTAAATTATGATCTCACGCCTGCAGAGAAATCGGAACTCTCTGTTCTGCAGGCCAGGGTGATGGCGGAAACCGGGTTGTTCGATCGTGCATTGGCCAGACTTGAGTCTGTATTATTGGAATTTCCAATGCATTGTGAAGCCCTGCTGTTGAGCGCGGAAGTTAACAGCGACCAGGGTCAAAGTGACCTGGCGGATCTGTATTTGCTCAGGGCCGAAAACAGCCCCCTGGATTGTAGCAATGCACTACTGGAACGGCACGCGGGTATCATGTTTACACTTGGAGATTACACCAGGTCGCTAGATTTGCTCCAGCGTGATTCCCAGCAGCGGTCTGTAGACGGTGTGATAGAAAACCGATGGCAGGCAGATAAGATCAAAGCATTGGCTGACCTGGTACAATTGAGTCCCGATTAAATGAATCTAAGTAAGCCCAAATTGTTCATAAAGCACAGGCGATCGCTGAGGCAATTCCTGGCGATGATTATTGTAGCTGCCTTGTTTCAAAGTATCGCTACCTTTAGCCAGTCGCTGGAGATCGATCTCGGCGTGGATTTGGAGAATCCGGAATTTCTTAGAGAATTCAATGGCAGCTTTGAAGTTGGGCTGAGGCCCGGTGCGCCACAAATGAACGCGTGGGAAAGTGTAATAATTTCGGTAGTAAGTGATTCGTATCGGGAAAATATTGATGAAGCATTGAGTTTCATATTGGAAGAAAGCCAAAGGGGGCGAACAGGATTGGAAGCGCGCCGAAGGAACACACGGACTAACGAATTTGACCAAGTGCTTTCAGCGAATATTGAATATACAGTGGGCCAACTCTATCAAATGAAAGGAAATCGAGCTCAGGCAGAGAGATATTACCTCCAGGCGATAGAAAAATACCCTTCCTATGTCTCTGCATACGCACGCTTGATGGAGATATATCTTTCTCAGCAAGATTGTGAGAAAGCAATTGCGGCCGGTAAAATGGCAATAGAAATAGGAGGTGTTAACGGCTTTGTATTCAGAAATTTTGGAACGTGTTATTTTCTCGAGCAAGAATACGATGCTGCTTTAAATGCGTTTAGAATTGCCAGGACTTTCATTGCCACTGATGAAGCCAGCGACTACTACTACGCAATGTCTGCTATAAATATGGGGTATGCAGATGAAGCCGTTACAGTGCTTGAAGAGATGATTCGTGAATACCCGGAAAAGTCCAGTTACTACTTCTTGCAGGTAAACGCATATTTGCTTAAAGACGATTATGATGGTGCATTGGAGACTCTCGAAATAGCTCGACGTAAGGGCATACTCAACGTCGATTCTTACTCCCTATTAGGAAACATCTACATTAACAAGGAGATGCCGGGTGCAGCGGCTGAAGCATTTATCAGCGGATTAGGATTCGATGAACTACCGGCTTTCCCAACAGTCTTGCAGCAGTTTAACTATCTCTCCAGGCTCGGTGACTGGCAAGTCACCGAGATTTTTCTAAGTGAAGTCTTAGAGGCTTACGAAGGTCGTTTAGACGTAAATGAGAGTAGGTCTTTAAGAGTAATGGAAGCGCGCGTACTGATTGATTCAAGCCGGGCTACCGATGGAGCCGATCTTCTAAGGGAAGTCATCGACGCCGATCCGACCAACGGTGATGCGTTACTTTCCCTTGCCAGATATTACCGTCAGCAACAAGACTTTGAGCGAGCAGGTATTTACTTCCAAAGAGCCGCTAGCGAAGACAGTGTGGCGTTAGAAGCACTTATGGAGAATGCCCAGCTAGCCACTGATCAGGAGGATTGGCAGGCGGCGATAGGTCTACTCACAAGCGCTGGTGAGATTGCCGCTCCTGATACAGTTCCGACTATATTGGAAAATATCAGAGCAATAGAAAGGATTCTTGAAATAATCGATTGAATCATTTGGTATCAAGAATTTAAGGCACCTCTGATCAATTGCATACGGCCTCTGGCCTACAGGCTGTTTCGCAATCAAGGCGCCATTTTGGCAGGTTTTTGCTCCTGCAAAACCTGCATTTCCGCCATCCATGGCGGTCA
>PBTO01000144.1 GCA_002726595.1 Gammaproteobacteria bacterium
CCCGCCCTTCGGGAGTTCACCAGTATGTCCATTGTGGCGTTGCAGCAACTTGACTTAGCGGTGCTAGGCCTGCGTTACTGCGCCTAACACCGAACATACTGGTGAACTCTGCACTCCAAAATTAACCCTGGTCGAGGTACTAGTCAATGCATCTCAAACTTTCAGCAATCCAGGTTAATCAGAGGTGCCTTAAATCACGATTTGGCCGTTTTGCTGGATGGATTCAACTATTCCTGCTAACCGTAGCGTGTACCACAGAGCCGGGAGCGGATTTGAATCGAGTCCCCGCAGGTTTTGTCGACATAGCCTCCCTGATTCCCGATGCGGTTCTTGATGTGCGGTATTTTTCCCGGGATAATTTTGTCGGAGCGTCAATTGATGGCTATGAAGCGGCCAGGATTTATATGACGGCGGCCGCTGCTGAAGCCTTGCAGGATGTTCAATTAGAACTCAGGACTTTGGGATTGGGGATAAAAATATTCGATGCTTACCGCCCGCAAAAAGCGGTAGATCACTTCGTGCGGTGGGCTCAGAATCTGAGTGATATTCGAATGAAGGATATCTACTACCCTGCGGTGGACAAAGCCAACTTGTTTCGAGACGGCTATATTGCAGCACGTTCCGGACATTCCCGCGGCAGCACAGTCGATTTGACCCTGATCGATCTTGAAACCCAACGTGAGCTGGATATGGGCAGTGGGTGGGATTTCTTCGATCCGGTTTCCTGGCCCTCTGATATCTCCATTAGTGCTGAACTTCGGGCTAATCGAATGCGCCTGCAAAGTGTAATGATCAGGCATGGTTTCCAACCGTTGGCTGAAGAATGGTGGCATTTTACTCTTGAGAGTGAGCCCTTTCCCGACACCTATTTTGACTTCCCCGTCAATTAAGCTATTGGATTCACTCCAGTGAAACCGCCAACGTATCGAAGGGCTGCATCGAAGCCGACAACATTGCTCCAGAAAATAGCGCAGCAGCCGCCAACTCTTCCATAAGTCTGAAATTCTCAAAACTGTATGGTACGCTAAATGAGCAACATCCTTGGCCGGGCACAGGCTCAATTTCCTTCAGTGTTATTAACGCTTATCAGCATAATTCAGGCGCTGGCACTTGAATTGCTCTGGTCCGAAATTACTGGCAGTAGCTATTTGTGGGAATTGACTTACGACTCCGTCGTGGCCTGGGCAATGATCAGTGCTACTTTGCTGGGCATACTGCAGATCTGGGTTACTTACACCACGTTGGTCATGGGCTTTACCTGGGTGCCCTCGCTCAGGGATTCGATTTTTCCTTTCGTGATTGGAATTCAGGAATTCATGCTGGTCACAATGATCAGTGATGATTTTTCCGGCACCTGGCTTTATGTACTGGCCTCTATTTTTGTTACTGCCAATTGGGTGACCCAGATCAGTCTCCGACGGGCCCGCCGTGAACCGGAAAACAGCCAGTTCTTTGATGGTCGCGAACGGGCTACACTGCGGGATTTCAGGTGGGCCATTGCGATTATTGGGATACTGACGGCGTTTGGAATTTGGGTGGACATTGCAGGAAACACAAGCTGGTTGCCAATCGTTGCCGTTGCCTTTGCCAACGTCGTAATTATCCTTCAAGTGTTTAGCTCTAGCCGATTATGGAAAGTCTTGATGAAGCTGCCAGATAGTCCATAGGGAGATTTGCAGATTCCCGTAATCTTGTGCCCGCTCTTATCCAGTCAATGACGTGCAATCACTGAGAAAGCAAATGTTCAGGAATGGAAAGACTCTGTTCCTGATAAAAACGTAAGGCGCCAGCGTGCAAAGGTACAGCTATGCCTTTCAGGGCTTCTTCAAGCAGCATCTCTTTGGTCGCGCTATGAATCTCCTGCAGGGTTGCCAGGTTATCCCATAGAAGTTTTGTTAGATTATAGACGATGGCCTCATCTACATCTTCGCGTACTACCAGAATATTTGGGCTGGAGGCGGTGGTAATTACTTTATCTTGATAGGGGTAGGTCCCCGGGGCCAGCTCGTAAAAATCCCATAGTGGGTAGCGCTGGTTTATTGCCGTCATTTCAGCTTCGGAAAAATCCAGAATGGTCATGCGGGCACCCAGTTGCGCGTAGGCCTGGGTGACAGCGGTGACCGGGGCACCTGCAGGAATATTCATTCCCACAATATTGCCATCCTGAATAGCGCTCGCTGTGGCGCCATAGCCCATATAAGCCAGATTGAACTTACTGGCATAATCGATACCAAGGGCGTCGAGTATGAAAATACCGGTTTGCTCTGCCCCTGAATTACGCATACCCATGACAAAGCGATCGCCGTCGAGTAAATTGAGATCGCTCAATGTCCCTTCTTCCACCATGTCGGTGAGCAGAATGAAATGTTCCACATTCGGCCACATGGCACTGATACTTCTCAGATGTGGTTGTGGACTTCTGATTGGGCCTTCTCCATCCCATGCCCAGGCACCGAAAATGCCAAGAATCATGCCAAACTGAGCCTGGTTGTCGCGCAGTAGTTTTATGTTTTCCATGGAACCGGCCGAACTAATGGCCGTGAGGGAGAAGTCCACTGTTTCGTTGGCAGTAACCAGTGTGGATAAAGCAACCCCCACTGGATAAAAAGTGCCACCGGTTGTGCCTGTGGTTAGCACATAGGTTCTTCGGTCCAGGTTATCGGAACAAGCCGCTAAAAGCAGAAGTGCAGAAGAAAGGAAAGCGACACGCTGTAAGTTACCGAGTTTCATTGCTGTCGATTTGCCAAAATCCAGAATAGAGGGGCTAGAGTGGAAATAAAGACCTGCCGGAAAGTGATCATATTTCAGCTTCTCGTGCCGGGAGGTGACGGGCATCACACTCGGCAACAAAAATGCGGACCTGAGTATCCCCCGATCCGCATTATTGCTTGAGCCCGATATTAACGCATCGGTGTCGCCAGGCATTGGCGATCGGTTACTGCCTCCAGCCAGTCCACAGCTCCTTCGTAGATAGTCAATTGGTGGGAATAAACCAGCAGGTGGACAATGTCAAATAGCTTGGCTCCGCCTGGAGCCAAAGTCGCCTCTCAAACCTGATGATGGTATTCTCGTCTGAATAGAATCAGCCTTGTGGAAATAATAAAGAATAGGAAAGGATTTTGAGAAAATATCTGCTAGAAATGACGATCAGCTTTGCTCTTGGCCTGTTCTGGGTAGTTGCCGGGATTAGTGTGAATCAAATAACCCTGGCACAGACTGTTAATCCCTATGAGTCCAATCCAGGTGCCATTCGGGCAGGCGGGGTGCTATTTCGGGCGCGCTGCGCCACCTGTCACGGTGCGGATGCCAGAGGCATAGAGGCGCCGGATCTAACTTTGCTTTGGGCATCCAATGTCAGCAATGATGAGCTTGTCTTCCAAACCATCAGAGATGGAATCCCTGGCAGCATCATGCCGTCGGCTGGTGCTCCGGATAATGAGATCTGGACCATTGTCGCCTATTTGAAAAGTATCTCCACCGTGGCTGTGGCGGAAAATTCATCCGGAGACTCGCTGCTCGGACAGCAACTGTTTGAGTCTAATTGCATCTCCTGCCACCGGGTAAATGGCGTAGGAGGGAGCCTTGGGCCAGACCTGTCCAGAATTGGCGCGATTCGTGACAGGGGCATGCTGACCAACTCGGTAAGGTCGCCATCGGTGGCAATGGCAGCCCGGTATCGGCCGGTAAGTCTGGTAGATAATAGTGGCCAGCGCATTACCGGGCTGAAGAAAAGTGAGGATGCCTTCTCTATTCAACTGATGGATTCCGGGCAGCGTTTGCGCGCCTATCTCAAGGAGGATCTGCAGCAGTTTACAGAAGAATCAGTTTCTCTGATGCCGGAATGGGGCTCAGAGAAAATCAGTGACAGGGAGCTCGATGACCTGCTGCGCTATCTCGGCACGTTACGTGGTGCCAATTCCAATTAATCAGAGGCTCCCTACTATGAGTTTGAGAAAATTTGTTGGTGTTATTGCTCTCTCCGTGACGGCGCTGAGCATTCCTAATTTGTTGTTGGCACAGGGTGGGGTGACCTACGAAGACATCCTGCAGGGCATGGCTGATCCCACTCGCTGGCTGACCTATTCAGGAGACTATACCGGCCAGCGTCACAGTCCGCTGACTCAGATCACGCCCGATAACGTCAAACGACTGGTGCCTGTCTGGACTTTCCAGACCGGCACTACCACCCGGGGGCGTGGTTTTGAAACCAGTCCACTGATAGATGATGGCGTGCTTTACGTAACCGGTTCTAACAATTTTGCCTGGGCTATCGATGCCCGCACTGGCCGAGCCTTCTGGCAATACCGGCGCAATCTTCCGAACGATTTGACCTACGGCGCCAGCGCCCCGGTGAATCGCGGTTTTGGGATGTTGGGGGATAGCCTTTTCATGGTGACGCTCGACGCCCATCTGCTGGCACTCGATAGCAAGACTGGCAATATTCTATGGGACATCGAACTGGCAGATTACCGGATTGGCTATGCCGCAACGCTGGCACCACTGGTAATAGACGGCAAGGTCATCGTGGGAATTTCCGGTGGAGAGTATGCCACCCGAGGATTTATCGATGCCTATGATCCGGCAACCGGCGAGCGTATCTGGCGTTTTCATACGATTCCCGGTCCCGGTGAGCCGGGCAGCGAAACCTGGCCAGATGATCCGGTAGTACTGGCCCGCGGTGGCGGAGGGACCTGGATGAACGGTAGCTATGATCCGGAACTCGACCTGATTTACTGGGGCGTCGGTAATCCCAACCCTGACTACTATGGTGACATTCGGCCAGGCGATAACCTGTATTCCAACTCGATCGTTGCCCTCAATGCTGAAACCGGTGAATTGCGCTGGCATTACCAGTTCACGCCACACGGGGTAAATGACTGGGATTCCAATCAAATTCCGGTGCTGGCAGACATTGACTGGCAGGGTGAGCCACGAAAGGTTGTTATGCTGGCAAATCGCAATGGTTTTTTCTATGTCATGGACCGTGCCACTGGGGAGGTGTTATTGGGTAAGCCCTTTACCGCTACTACCTGGGCCCGGGAACTGGATGAGAACGACCGACCCATTATTCTAAACGATGGCAGCAAAGGCTGTCTGCCAGACCCCTGGGGCAGCACTAACTTCATGCCACCTTCGTTCTATCAGGAGCTGGGTCTTTTCATCTTGACCACACGGGAAACCTGCTCCACGTTTGTTCCGGAGGAACCACAGTACACACCGGGTCAGGCTACATTCGGCGGCGTGGTTTTCACTGACCGGGATAACCAGTACGGCGCATTGCGGGCGCTGGATGTGCAAACCGGTGAGCTTGAGTGGGAGTTCCGTTATCCATCGCCCACCTTCGGTGGTGTATTAACCACGGCTTCCGGGCTGGTGTTCGCCGGTGATCATGAAGGTAACTTCATGGCCTTCACCGCCAACGATGGTGAAAACCTCTGGCACTATCAAACCGGTTCCCGTATCTGGGGTGCGGCGGCGATGACCCACGAGCTGGATGGACGACAATATGTGTTGATTCCGGCGGGAACCACGCTGACGGCGTTTGCCCTGCCTGAGGATTGAACTGGGGGAACTTCAACCTGACCTCACTTCAATTTCTAATTTATCAGTACCATTTGTGCAGGTAAAGTACAGTTCGGTCATCGTAAAATCAATCTAATAGTCCCGACCGTGATCGGGGTATGGCTTGGGCGCAAAGTCCAATAAATAGAGTCCTCCGGTCAAATAACTCTTTTTTTCTTTCCTAAGCTTAGTAGTACTGAAGTGTGAAATCTTATATTCAAATTTTTCACACAATTCCTCAATATACGCTTTCGAATGAGAGTATCTTCCTGACGTCTCGAGAAAATATCCTTCTTTTTCGGTATGCTCTGTGGAAAATGCCAATCTACCAGCACGCTTGTTCCTGGACTTGATCAAATGGAAAACATCAGAGAGCTCCCCAATATAGACAAATACATCGGTTGATACGAAATAATCAAAATCCAAATCCGCTGAAGACAAATATTCTATGAGATCGATGTGAATCAACCGGTCATAGATATTTTTTTGTCTTGCCACTCCAGCCAAGCCAGTACCACAACCCAAATCCAAAATTGGCCCTAACGAGGAACCGGTTTTATTGGTAAGAATTATTTGTGCTAAAGCTTCCGGTATTTTGTAATTAAGTTTCTGCACAAGGGAAGTATCAAATCTAAAAGCATAGTTATCAAACAACGACTCAACATAAACCCTCGGGGCAGTCGCGGTTGTTGATCCGGTAAGTGCCGCAATCAGGTGTTTGGGGTTAGCGTAATCAGGCTTGATCTTTAGCGCCATCTTGAAGCTCTCTATCGCTGCATCCGGCTCCGCTTTATCCATCAGAGCACCCCCCATATTGTTATAGGCGGCAGCATAATCGGGCTTGATGGCGAGGGCTTTTTCAAAACCGGCCACCGCTTGCTCGAGGCGCCCCAAACCTGTGTTCACCACACCCAGTAGATTCGGGATGTAGGGTGTATTCGGAAACTGCTTTTCCAATGCTTCACCCGCTTCCAAAGCTTGTTTCAGCTTGCCTTGATTATACAGTGCAATCAGACCATCGATTTGTGCTTGGAAAGTTTGCCTATTTGCTGCTTTGACTATCGGATCTGGCTGCTGCAGTGCTTTCAGTCCTGCAATCGCCTGTTTGTTCTGAGGATATTTCTACAGAATACTCTCGTATTGTTGTGCCGCCAGGTCAGACTCGCCTTTTTTGCTGTGGCGCTCGGCTTTGCGTAGGATTTGGGCAACGGACGGAGACATGTTTAGAGTGAGCTCATAAAATTTGAAGGTGAAGTTGCTCCGAGGCTGACACACACCTTAGATCTGCATTTGCATGTATACAGTGAGCCATCGGGTTATTGACTAGAATAATAAAAATTTCACTTGTTGGGCTACTAGTAAATCTCTCTAAAGCAATAAAAATCACTGCAAATCAACTTCTATATCGCCACTGCCTTTTCCCAAGACGCAAAAGCACGCAGTCTGAATACCCCCGTTCAGTGACTTACTTAAGCGCTTCGATCTTGAATGCTTCCGTGTACCGTTTGTTGCTCGTGGTGGTGTTTTTTGGTGCTTAGAAGCCTGATTAAGTCAACGTTTGTAACAAATCTCCTCTAGACTTCCAGGCAAGAAAATGTATATTTAACAGCAGTTGCATGAATTAGCATGGGGGAGTTGTGTTAGACAGTTTTTCCACCTTTAACTCAAAATTCATGCTGGTCTAAATCCAAAGGAGCGGGTGGGCTGAATTTCATGCTGAAATTTGCCACCAACAACTCCGTAAACTCAATGTTCTCAACAGGTTGAGAACGATATGAAAAGGAGTACGAGATGATGGTCAAACACTTTCTCACTGTGTCAGCTTTTGCTGTCCTGGCATTTCCAGTTATTGCCAGTGCACAGACCCATGACGCCAGCCTCGCTAACCATCAGCCGCATTATTATGATGCGACAGAATTCGGCATCGATCCTGATAGTCTGACTTTTACCAAGGATATAGAGCCAATTCTGCAAAGAAGCTGCCAGAATTGCCACAGCCCTAATGGTGGTGCGCCCATGTCCCTGATTAGCTATGACCAGGTACAACCTTTGGCACCCTTGATCAGATACCGTACAGCTATCCGTGACCGAATCGGTGCTATGCCACCATTTTATGCGGAGAAGGACATTGGTGTTAGCCGCTTTAAAGATGATTATTCCCTTTCTGACGAAGAACTGGCTGTTATTCAGGCCTGGGTTGACAACGGTGCACCCCAGGGCAACCCGGCGGATTCACCTACTCCGCTGGACTTTGACACTACTGGTGCGTGGAAACTTGGAGAGCCTGACCTGGTCTTGACCGGCCCAGACTTTACCACACCTGCCATTGGCCCCGACTGGTGGGGTGATATAGGTCTGGTACCAACGGGTCTAACGGAAGATCGCTATGTCAAATCCCTCGAAATTCGGGAAATAAATGACGTGCCAACAGGTGGCGATGTCTCCACAGTAGGTGGTCGTTTCATCTTTCACCATTTGACCTACACCAGTGGTGTATTTGATGAAAATGGCGTTTTTTCCGAAGCTGTAAATAGCACCCGCTGGCCAATCCACGAAGTGGGGCGCAACGCGGATATTTTTCCTGAAAAAGCAGGGCGCCTGCTAGCAGCAAATTCGGCTCTGCATTTGGGCGCTGCCCATATGCATTCCAATGGTCGGGAAACCACTGGTCATGTGGAGTTCGGTATCACCTTCTTTCCCGTGGGCTATGAACCGGAATATAGCCGCCGTGGGCCACTCACCGGTAATGGCATCGATATCGATGTGGCAGCGAACAAGGCCAATCAGGAAGTCCATAACTACGTGGTGTTACAGGACCATACCAAGATTATAGCCTTCGAGCCCCATCTTCACGCTCCTGGTGTGAGAATGTGTATGGAAGCGATCTGGGGGCATAACCAGTTTACTCTGATTTGCGTGGGTTATGATCACAACTGGGTGAAGCAATA
>PBTO01000145.1 GCA_002726595.1 Gammaproteobacteria bacterium
ACCTGTACGCTTCAGATCACGCAGAGGCCATATGCAATTAATCAGAGGTGCCTTAACAGGTCCCTGTTCAGGGCAGGAAATCGCCTTGTTCAGAGAAATTGCGAAGTACCTGGCAATAAAAGCAAAATATTGCGGCCAACTGCCCGAATATTATATATAAGTACAATGGTAAGCTGTAGATCACTGTGATACTGTTTTTTGTAGATTTCTGAACTAAAAGTTATGGAGCAGAGTAATGATTAAACGATTAATGCAAATAGTGGCAATCGTGGCGTTGGTACCGATGGCATATTCCGTAGTGGCCCAGCCCGAAAGATACGTCTCCGGAACCCACTACGTCGAACTCAGAACACCAGTAAAGACCAACGATCCTGCGAAGGTGGAAGTCATGGAGGCCTTCTGGTATGGCTGCACCCATTGTTTTCGGTTTGAGCCGCTATTAAACAGTTGGCAAGCAAACCAACCAGATGATGTGGACTTTGTGCTTTTTCCAGCGATGTGGAATGCCATCATGAAGATCCATGCCCAGGTTTACTATGCTGCCGTGGCACTCGATTCGGTGGAACTGTTGCACGAGCCTATATTTAATGCCATTAACCTGGAAGGCAATCGCTTACAGAATGAGCGACAAATAGGCGCGCTATTCGCCGAACACGGCATCAGCCAAGCCGATTTCGAAGCGGCATTTAATTCCTTCTCGGTTCGCACCAGGGTTAATCAGGCAGAAGGCAGAATGCAGGATTACGAAATCCGCAGCACACCCAATATGGTAGTAAACGGTAAATACCTGATAACTACCGGAGAGGCAGTCCGTACTCAGGCAGAAATGCTGGAAGTTGTGGATTTTCTGGTAGAGAAAGAAAGAAGTCTGCTCCGATCACCTGGCGAGTAAAACCCGTTCTAATTGCAGGCACCGCTGTTTCGGATTTAAATTCTCCGAAATAGCGGGCTGCCCTGCTCTCTTTGTATCCCATTCCTTTATGATTTGCCCTGGCGCTTCAGCGCTAAGTTAATGCTCACTTCTCTTAATACCCGCGTGTGGCCCGCCGGAGGCGGGAGAGCGTGGAAATTGGATAGTTTTTGATTAGTGCTGCTTTAAAGCAAAAATATCCAGGCTGTTAAAACTATTTCGCCGATATAGCAGACTTAAAGTAGAGAATTAGTAAAATTTTCAAAAACTTAGCAGCCGAATTCGGAATAAAACAACAAGTTGTTTCTGATGCGTATAAATAGTGGGATTGCATCTTTACAGCATTCATATTCACGTTAAATTGTTAGTATATGCCTACCTTCGAACCGAACAGGGAGCAGTGGCAAAGTCGGGTATCAACTATGCTACCGCCGGCGTTGCTCACAATTCTGCAGGGCAATTCCAGACGTGATTTACTCAAGAAAGTAGATGCTACGCTGTTGGTGTTCGACCACAAGGTGGTAAATCTGGAGTCAGGTGAAACTCGAGTGCTGCCCCAGGTGATGGAAGCGCCGGCTATCAGCGGGACAGTAGGTGACCGGGTGGCAGCAACACAGATCGCCGCTGCCTGCCAATCCCTTCTGGGTGAGACGCATAAAGATCACACTGTATTACTGCTGCTGCCACCGTCTGAATTTGTGTCAACCACCCAGGTAATGCCTGGCGTGGCAAAGGAGAATCTGGTTTCGGCGCTCAGATTGCAAACTGAAACACTATTGCCTAGCTATGAGGGTGGTCTATCTCTGGCGATAAATTCCTCGGTCACTGACCTCGATGACAGCCGGGTGGCGCTATGGATGTCGGAAGCCAGCCTGTCACAGTACTTCGAGGCTTTTGCAGAAAAGCAACTGTTTCTGGCAGCGTTGATGCCACGTAATCTGTTCGTCAGTTCAAAATCCTCAGAACATCAGCTAATCGATCGGGACAGCCAGGCAGCCACAAGAATTGTGCAAAAACAAGGTGTGTTGCTGCGCTGGCTACACGTAAACAATATTGATTTCCAGCAGGAAGAATTTGTTGCCCAGTGGGAAAAAGGCGAGCAGGATTCATCCAGCATAGAAACACACGTTGTCGAAAGTGAGTCGGATTATCTCGATCTGGCGGATAAAAAAAGCGGCACTGAGTATTGTTTCTTTCCACAGGGTGCTTTAAATGCCAGGAAAAAAGTGGAGAAGGGCCGGAAAGCGGTATTCGCAGTAGCTGCTGTAGTCGTACTGATGTTTTTCGTATCAATTCCCTTTCTCGGTCAGTCCCTTGAATTCAGGTCGCTGGCTGCAAGATTGCAATCACAAAGCAGGTTATCTGCTGATGCTAGGCGGGATCAGTCGGTGGTGGTAAATTTTGAAAACGAATGGGGGCCTTTGAATGACTTTCCAGAACAGCGTGTCAGGGAAGCCATGTATACCCTGCAGAATATTCTAAGCCCCGACGCGCTGAGTTCTCTCGAAGTGGCAGAGGGCCTGTTAAAAATACAGGGCACAAGCACCGAGCCTCAGGCAATACTCGAACGCCTGGAAGGGGATCCGATGTTTACCGAAGTGATTTTTTCCAGGGCGACCAACAATTCCCGTTATTACATCGATTTGCGCTTAAGTACGGTGAATTTCGAAGGATATATGGTGAGGTATTTCCCCGATGATTGACGTTTATCGCAAAGAGTAAAAGCGAAACAAATGCAGATTTCCAAACGAGAAAAGAATGTTTTACTGCTCGCCGGGCTGGTGGCGATGGCATTTGTCTTTTCCAATGTGTTGCCAGCCGTACGCGGAATCTACCAGGAGCGGCAAGAGAATATCGAAGACGTTGAATTGAGTATCGGCAGAGAGCAACGGCTGATCGAAAACACAGTACTCTGGCGCGACCGCCGCGTGGAAGTAGAGGCGATGCTGGCCGAGTTTGAAGCGCAGGTCTTTTCCGGCGCAACAGTCCCTATCATGGAGGCTAATATCCAGCGTGCCCTGTCGCAGTATGCCAGGGATTCCGGCATTACGGTGAGCTCAACCCGGTTGGCTGAGCGCCGGGAAAAAGACGGCTGGTTGTTAATCAGTCAGGAAATGTCTTTCCGAACCACCAACGCAGGCAACACGGTAACCTTCCTGCAAAAACTGGAAGAATCGGCACCGAGATTACGGGTTACCGATATCAGTGTAAGCCGCAGCCGCAATCAATATAGCGGATCGATTACGGTAGTAGGTTTTGCCCGCAGCGAAGGTCTGTCGGTAGAAGCCGCAGACACACGATAAGCTAAAACGGGAACAGACAAGACGTGACGTATTCACCAATCACATTGCCCATCTTCAGTCAGTTGCTCGAGCCGCAGGGAATAGCCCCTGCGCAGGATTATGCAGAGACAGGTATGCTGATTTGCGAAAGATTGCCGGATATCGAGACCAGGGCAAAAATACGTTTCATCGTAAACGAACTGGTGCATTTCGATCTCGATAGCGACGATAAATTGCGCAGGCTAATGAAACATTGGCGTGCCGAGCTCTCCCCCCAGATTGAAAACACCGATGAAGAACTTTTTGTTTCTGGCTTTGAAGATGATGAGGCTCTGCTTGACCTCGCCTCCGAAGCACCAATCATTCGCCTGGTTAATCATCTGTTTGCCCGGGCCCTGGATTTAAGTGCCAGCGACATTCACTTTGAACCCAGTGAGACAAACCTTGATGTGCGTTGTCGGGTCGATGGCATCATGACTCGCATAGAGAGATTCCCGGTCAAGATTCATACTGCTGTTGCTTCCAGACTCAAGCTGATGGCCAAACTGGATATCGGGGAAAAACGCTTACCACAAGACGGGCGCATCGATTATCAGATTGGCTCCAAACAATTGGATATGCGCGTCTCGACCCTGCCCGGTGTGCATGGCGAATCTGTTGTTCTACGCATACTGGACCGTGACGATACGGAGGTCAGTTTGCAGCAGTTGGGTATGCCCGAGAAAATTCTTGGCCAGTACCAGCGCATCATCAGTCAGCCCCATGGCATGATATTGATTACCGGCCCAACCGGTAGCGGTAAGACCACGACGCTCTATGCCACTCTGGAAAAAATTAAAAGCGAAAAACACAAGATCATTACAGTTGAAGACCCGGTTGAATATCAATTGGAGGGAATCACCCAGATTCAGGCCAATGCCAGCATTGGGCTCAGCTTTGCCGAAGGACTTAGGTCCATTGTAAGACAGGATCCGGACATACTCATGGTGGGAGAAATCCGCGACCATGAAACTGCGGAGATCGCCATCGAGTCGGCTCTAACAGGGCATCTGGTTTTTTCCACGCTGCACACCAACGATGCGGCCGGCGCAGTTACCCGCCTGCAGGACATGGGTGTGGAAGGCTACCTGATTAGTTCCAGTCTATTGGCGATTCAGGCCCAGCGTCTGGTCAGGCGGGTATGTACAGATTGTCTGGAAACACACGAGCTCAGTGTGGACGAGGCAACTGTGCTGGAGATAGACCAGAGCTTTTGCCCGCAGGTTAAACGTGGCACCGGTTGTGATAGATGCGGCAACACTGGCTACCGGGGTCGCATCGGCCTCTATGAGTTGCTGGTCATGAGTGATGCGATTCGACACCACATCGCCACCAGTGCCGATGCTAACATTATTCGCGAGCAGGCCATCGATGAAGGCATGAAGACTTTACGCCAGGACGCCCTGGAAAAACTCAAATCCGGCTTAACAACCCCAGCAGAAGTGGTGCGAGTGACGAGAGCGCTATGAGCACATTGTATTTCAAATATCAGGCCTTCGATTCCCATGGCAAGGTTCAGTCAGGGCAGCTTAATGCCGACTCTGAGCGGGAGGCGGTGAGAATTCTGCAAGGAAAAAACCTGACGCCGGTTAAAATCCAGGAAACTAGGCAGGGTGCGTCGCGCATCCGCAATAAGAAAATATCCAACACCGATGTGCTGGATTTTACCAATGGTCTTTGCACGCTGGTCGAGGCCCGCGTTCCCATCGACAAGGCGCTGCGATTACTGGAGGGGATTACAGAATCACCTGCCATGAGCGAACTGGTGCTCAATCTGTTACGTGATGTGAAAGAGGGTAAGAGCCTGGCAGAAGCGCTGGAGATCCGACCCGATATTTTTTCCAAGATGTATATCAATATTGTCAGAGCGGGGGAGGAAGGTGGCATTCTGGATCAGCTGCTGCCGGATCTGGCAGAGTTCATGGAAACCAGTGCCAAAACCCGACAGGCTGTCATCTCGGCCATGATCTACCCGATAGTGTTACTGGCAACTGGCGCCATCTCGGTGTTTCTTTTACTCATTTTTGTCGTGCCGCAGTTCGCCGCCATGTTCGAGGATGCGGGCACGGAAATTCCACCCTCCGCCGCCTTCCTGCTGTCACTGAGCGCTGGTATTCAGAGCTACGGATATCTCTTTATCGTCTTCATCGTGCTACTTGTGATCGGCTGGAAAAGGCTGGACAAGGATCCCCAGACCAGGATGCAGAAAGACAGCTTCCTGTTGTCCCTGCCGATGGTGGGTACTTTGATTTTGTATAAAGAGTGCGCCGTCTTTACTCGCACTCTCGGGGCCCTTTTAGCGGCGGGTATTCCTCTGATTCGGGCACTGCGGGTATCCCGCGAAGTCGTTGTTAACTCCGTACTCACCCACCACCTTACCGCGGTAGAGGAAGATGTGCGCGGCGGAGCAGGTCTGGGTATTTCGCTGGAAAAAACCACCCAGTTCCCCACCCTGCTGCATCAGCTGGTTGCGGTGGGAGAGGAGTCGGGTCGAACGTCTAGTATCTTGCTTAAATTGGCGACGACCTTCGATACCTACGTGCGCAACCAGATGTCCGCACTGGTATCTGCCTTACAGCCGGCACTTATTATATTCCTGGCCATCGCCGTAGGTGGCATCACTATTACCATGCTTTCTGCCGTGTTCAGTATGAATGCAGTGGAATTTTAACATTCGGAGATCAGTGTGAATTTTAAGCAGAGAATGGCCCTATTAACTTGCACCGTGGCGCTGTCATCCTGTGCGATTCTGGACCAGCAAGCCAGTGCCGGGGGACCAGCGCCTGGTGGGCAAGCTACACCTCAGCCTAGCAGCGCAGCAAGCACAGTAAGTGCGTCCCAACAGACGGCTATTCCGGTAATCGGTGGTGGCAATTCTATTGAGCAACAGGCGCTCATCGATGCAATTAATCGCGACGGTCAGGTGACGGATTTTCCCGGCTACACCGAGACGGTTCCTGCCCCGCAACAAACTGCAGGCGAGGACATTGTTGAGCTCAATTATGAACAGGCAGACCTGAGACTGGTACTGGAGGAACTGGCAGATGCGCTGGACATCTCGCTGGTTATCGACCCCAGCATTGATGACCGGGTCAGTGTTCGCACATCGGTAAATGCCCCGCTGGCGCGAGAGGACATCTGGCCGCTGATACGATTGCTTACCCGCGATGCCGGCATCGTACTGGAGCAAGTTGGTAATCTGTATAATGCCAGGAAATTACCCAGTGCCCTGGCGGTGGAGATCACTACGGCAGAGGCCCTTGGCCAGGGAACAGCGGCCCGCATCATGCAGATAACGCCGCTTACCTATGTTTCAACAGAGGCGGTGACTGAAGTGTTGGGGCCTCTGTTGGAGCCGGAAGGGGAAATCAGGCAAATAAGCAACAATAACCTGCTCTCCATTTCCGGCACGGAATCTCAGTTGGAGCGGGTAAACCAATTACTACTCCTGATCGATGCCGATCCCTTCGCAAATCAAGGCATACAACTTTATCAACTGGCTAATGCCAACGCGGTGGAAGTAGCCACTGAGCTGGCCGAAATTCTGCTGTTGATAGAGGGTGCGGTTCCAGCTTATCAGGTCAGGGGCATAGAGCGAATCAATGCCATTTTGGTAACCGCGCCGGCGACCAGGGGATTCGAAGAGATCTCCCGCTGGGTGCAAATACTCGATGCGGCTGGACAGGAGCAGGTCGAGCAATTGTTCCACTATCCTGTTAAGAACCTGAACGCTCTCGAACTCGCCGAAACACTATCCAGCGTATTCGAAGAGGACGACGAAGAGCTGTCTCGAATCAATCAGCAAACAGCGGTGGATCGAGCCCTGGCCGATGAACTTGACCAGACTGATACAGGGGCCGCTTTCCAACCAATTGGCGAGACCGCCGTTGCCGCCAACCTGAGCGTTAAAATTGTCGCCGATGAAGCATCAAACAGCCTGTTGATTCGAAGCACGGCAAGAGACTATCGACAACTACTAACCACCATTAATCAATTGGACGCGGTTCCACTGCAGGTGATGATAAACGCAGTGATTGCCCAGATTACCCTGACCGATTCGACCAAATTTGGAGTCGACTGGTCTCGGGTTGCAGACAACAGCATCATCGATCCTACCTCGACTATTGCCGATACCGCGTTTCTACCCGGTGCCGGACTGGGCGGCCTGTTATTCACCAAGTCTTTTCTCGATGGCGCCTCGCGAGTGGATGCCACGCTGGAAGCTATTGCGGCCAACAATGATGTGCAATTACTGGCCAGGCCCTCTCTCACGGTGATAAACAATCAGGAAGGGGCGATTCGAATCGGCTCGGAAGTTCCGGTGGAGCAGGGGGCATCCGTTGTAAGTGGTGGAATATCCACTACCAATATTCAATATCGTGACACCGGTATAGTGCTTACCATCACGCCACAGATTAATAATGATGGCATCGTGAATCTGCTTATCAACCAGAGCTTGTCTTCGGTGGACAGTGGGGCTTCGGGGATAAACGGTAATCCGGTATTCAATAATCAGGAAATTGAGACCACAATAGTGGTAAGAGATGGAGAAAACGTGGTGCTTGGTGGGCTCATTCAATCCGACATTGAAAATCTGAACACCGGCGTACCAGTATTGAATCGCCTGCCAGTGGTTGGCAATTTGTTTTCTTACCAGCAGGATCGCCTGGAGCGAAAGGAGCTCTTTATCGTGTTACGACCGGAGGTAATCAATCTGAATGAGGAAAACAGTTTACAATATTCAGATATTCTGGACCGGTTTGCCATGGCATCAGAACTACTCGGTACAGCAGGGCTTTAATTCAGGCAGGAAGAGGTTTATAAACATTTAATGAAATCTACTTTAGGTAATTTAGGAAAGCCGAGGCCCAACCAGAGGCCCGGCAATGGCATTGATATGAAAAGCAACAGATCCAATTCTAATCAAGCAGGCTTCACTCTCATCGAAATCCTCGTGGTAATGGCCATAATTGGCATGCTCGCGGTTATGGTCGCGCCCAATATTTTCAATCAACAGGCAGGTGCCAGGCGCGATGCCGCCCTGTCCCAGATTTCCACGCTGGAATCGGCACTGGATACCTACCGGCTGGATGTGGGTGAGTATCCGGACAGCATGGATGGTCTAATGGAAAATGATTCGGGCCGGGCCTCCTGGAACGGCCCCTATCTGCGCCGGGATGTTCCGCTTGATCCCTGGGGCAACGAGTATGTCTACGATGTAGATGGACGTGAATTTACATTGATCTCCTATGGCGCAGATGGTGAGCAGGGCGGTGAAGAAGACGATGCCGATATTGGGCTTTAACCGGGCACGCGTCGGCGGTTCACTGCAACCGGTCACAGGATTCACCCTGCTTGAACTGCTGTTGGTACTCGCCATCCTGGGTATGGCTGCCGTGCTGGTTGTGCCTAATCTCACCGGTCTTGAATCACGCACCTTCAACGCGCAGGTGCGCCAGGCAACGTCACTACTCAATTATGCCCGCCGCATCGCCGTGGTAACAGGGCAACCCAGTACTGCCAGTTTCCGTGTCGGTGAAGACTCGAGTGAGGAAGAGGATTTGGCAATGGGTCCAGCCCCGGTTGGGCGCTGGGACAGTTTAGGCACAACGTTGCGCTTTCGCGATAGCACCGAAAGAGAAGCCGAGGTGGAAGAAAAAATAGAGATAACATTCTATCCCGAAGGCGGTAGCACAGGCGGGACCTTGTTGCTCTCCCAGGCTGGACAGCTGGCCAATATCATAATCGATCCATTCACCGGACGGGTCTCAGCAGAAATTCCTGAAGAGTGATTCACTCAATGCGAATGGTAAGCAGACAAGCAGGTTTTAACTTACTGGAAGTGATTGTTGCGCTGGCCATCACCGGATTCTTACTGGGCGGCCTGTTTACCCTGGTGGGGGGCAGCAAGCAACTGTCCTGGCGCTCCGAAGAGAGCCTGATACGCGCTACCCAAATAAGGGCAGCGACGAATTTCGCCCTGCTTGAGAATGAGCTCAATGAAGTGGAGTTGATACTGGATAATGAAAATTATTCCATTCGCCCAGTCGAGTTACTCGAGGATCCGGAGCGGAAAACCCAGGCCAGCGTACATAGCCTGCAGGCCTACGAAATCGTCGACGAAGACCGGGAGGAAATCATATTGGGTAGTCGCTGGGTCCGACTGGAGCTGCCGCGCTGACGGTTGCCACTGATTATGAAATCACCAGAACAGCAACGCGGCTTCACCCTGATCGAGATCATACTGGCACTCGCCTTGACGGCCTTGCTGCTGGGTCTGTTGAGTACCAGTGTCTATATCGTTGCCGAGGACTGGAACAGAAACTCCGATGTACTCGATGCAAGTCTGGATGAAGCGCTGGCAGTGTTACAGGTTGATCGGGCACTACACGGGGCGTTCCCCCACAGTTATGCCGATGATGACACACTTTCCCGTTTGATTTACTTCGTCGGAGAAGATGATTATCTAAGCTGGGTATCCGCCGTTTCGCCACAGCGCACAGCGGGACTCACCGTGTGGGAGTTATTTGCAGTGGATGACGAGGGCGTCTATTTAACCCTGGTGCCGGCCTTCAGTGATAATCCGACCGAAAGACTCGAAGATGCCGAGCCAGTGCTGATCCTGCCCAATTACACCGTCGAATTCAGCTACCTCTATGAAGATTTCAATGAGGACAGGCTGTGGGAGGAGGAGTGGCTGGGTGAAGATCTGCTAAGCCTGCCACTGGCCGTCTACGCGCACTTCATACCCATGGACGAATTCGATGAAGTAAAGGAAGAAATGGAAATAGTGGCCCGCATTAAAAATAACGCTCACCGCAGTATCCGAGGCAACACTGGTTTGCAATAGACAATGAAAACACGGGCTCTAAAAACTCAACAGGCTGGCTCCGTGCTGATCATTGTACTGTGGACAGCCGTGCTGCTAACGGTACTGGTAACAGCCATGGCCAGCAAAGTGAGACTCTCGGCAACCACCGCCTACCACAACCAGGAAGCGTCCAGCCAGTGGGCCGCGGTGATGGCAGCGATAAATCAGGCCGAGATGGAACTCATGATGGAGCGCATGCCCAGACCCATTGGTGAAACGCTGGAAGAAAGCGATGAAGGGGAAATTCGCACGCCAGCCTATCGCTTCAATGGCCAGCCGCTGGAGTTGAACTATCCGGCGGTCGAAGACATTGTGGTGCGAATTTACGATCACGCCGGCAAAATAAATCTGAATCGCATTCCGCGCCGCAATATGCAGTTGATAATCGAGAAAAGGCTCGGTGGACAGGATGCCGACCCGGAAGAGGTACAGGACTTACTCTCAGCCTGGACCGACTGGACTGATCTGAACGATCTGGAAGGCCTCAATGGTGCCGAGGAAGAGTACTATCAATCACTCGATCAGCCCTATAGCCCGCGCAACAACCCGGAACTGGATACGGTCGATGAACTTCTCCATGTACGGGGCTTTGCAGAATTATTCGAAGGAGTTAATCTGGAAGCCGCGTTTACCATCTATGGCAATACACGAACCGTAAACTTGAACCTCGCTACGAGGGAAGCCATGCAACTGCTACCCGGGCTGGATGATGAACTGATCGAAAACATCGTTGCCTATCGAGAACTGGAAGACATTCAAAACCGCGCAGAAATTGCCGAGATAGTCCCCTTCGAGAACCTGCTGGAATTATCCAGTTGGGTAGGGAACAACACCTCGAATATTTATTCCGTCTTCGCCTATCCAAAACTCGAACGAGCGGAAGATGTCAGGGACGAACCTGTAGTTACTGATGAATACACGATTAATCCAGATGTCGTAGTGCAGGCCCATATGGAAATAGTGGAAGTGCGCAGCTACAACGGACTGCCCCGAATATACAAGATTGAGCCCTACGGACGTCTGCCCGACACCTCTCCCGCCCGGATAGTAGAATACGATATTGATCTAGACTAAATCCTGCTTGCTGGGCGTGAAAAATATTCAAGATTAAACAAAACGATTAGGAATTCGATCTTTGAATTTAGGGCAAAGCATTACTGGACACCTAAAGGCGAGTTAAGAAAGTCTCTAAGTGCCCTGCTTGCTAATATGCCAGTCAGCCTTCATGGTCAGTGGGCCAACCCCTTTGTTGGCTTCTATTTGCACCGATTTACTAAAACGGGTTTCATACCAGAGCAAGCCGCTTTCATCGGCCACGCCAGCCACGACAAAAAACTGTCCCACCCGCATGGCAATATTTTCCACGGTCAGAGAAACCGTAAATCTGTCGCCCTTGCTCAGCGGAACCGATGCCACGCCTTCGGCGTCATTAGTTAGAAAAGAAGCAACCGGTTCCTCTACCGATTTCATAAAGGCAAAACCAAAATTTCCGGTCATTCCATCCACCAGAACTTCCACCTCCATTTCCAGCACCACATCGCTCAGAGGAACGATCGTTTCAAGTACCTCGCCACTCTTCGATTTAACCGTCACCGAATCGATACGGCAATCACGTAGATCGGTGTCACCTGCTTCCTCCGCCTCTGCTTTGCCCGACGCGTCAGAATTATCAGATTCGTTTTTTTCTATGTTGTTATAGGTTTTCTTGCTGTTGCAATAATGCTCGTAGTGGCCGACGACTTCATCGCTACTGCCAATCTCCCGGATTTTTCCCTTATCTATCCAGATCGCATTGTCGCAAAGTTCCTGCACATGAAACATGGAGTGGCTGCAAAACACCATGGTCTTGCGTTCTGCACGAAACTGATTCATGCGTTGAATACACTTTTTCTGAAAGGCCATGTCGCCGACCGAAAGGGCCTCATCGATAATCAGGATATCGGGTCTTACCATGGTGGCGATAGAGAATGCCAGGCGCACATACATGCCGGAAGAGTAGGTTTTGACCGGGCGATCAATAAAATAATCCAGCTCGGAAAACTCGATGATATCGCTTTCCAGCTCTTCGATGTTGTCATCGGGAACACCGAGCAGGGAGGCATTAAGGAAAATATTCTTGCGTCCGCTGAAATCGGGATGAAAGCCCGCACCAAGTTCTAACAGAGCCGCCACCTGGCCCTGGATTGAAATACTGCCACTGGTAGGTTCCAGCGTACCCACCAGTAGCTTCAGCAAGGTGGATTTTCCAGCGCCATTGTCCCCGACAATACCAAGGCTTTTTCCGTTATCCACTGCAAAAGATATATCACTCAATACATGGTAAACAGTGTGCACTGGCTTGCGTAGCAATAGCTCGGTCAAGCGGTCCTGCGGGCGCTCATAAATTTTAAAATTCTTGTGCAGACCAGCAACCGCTATTCTTTGTCCGGGCAGTTCCATCTTCATAACACATCACCGAATGCATGCTTGATGCGCATGTAGAACCAGCCACCGAAAAGGTAACTAAGAAGCGAAACAGGAATTATTATATGCAAATTAGTGAATGACATTTCGCCGAGCAAGATGACTTCGCGATAAATATTGACAAAGCTGTGCATCGGATTTAACAAGAATAAGTTCTGTGTCGCCTCGCTTTGAATCATGCTGATGGGATAAACAATCGGGGTAAGAAAAAACCAGATGAAAACCAGTATGCCAACTAACTGCTGCAGGTCTCTGAGAAAAACACAGAGCGCGGATATGATGGCTACCAGGCCCATGGTAAACAAAAATTGCAGGAAGAAAACCAACGGTATCCATAGCCATAGCCAGGACAGGTGACCCAGAAATATCAGGTACAGCAACAACACACCAAAGCCGATGCCATGGGTCAGATAAGGCACTACTGTCCCCACCACCGGAATGATCTGCGTTGGGAACATGACCTTGGTTATGAGTGGTGCTTTTTCCAGCAGCAGCATCGGGGACTTGCTAATGGTGTCGGCAAAGGCAAACCAGGGCAGATAGCCAATGACCATAAATATCACGAAGCTGGTTTCACCAAATCCTTCAGGAGGTCGCATGCCGAACACAATACTGAAAACAAAGGCGTAGGTGAGAATTTGTACAATCGGCGTCAGGAACAGCCAGAGCAAGCCACCGACAGAGGCGGCAAATTGACCAAAAAAATCCTGTCTGGTGAAATTGTGAAAAAGCCGATAGTGGGTAACTGGTGTCAATATCCACTGACGCACAAGAGAAATAGTCATGTAATACGATTACTCGGGAAAATTAGAGGGTAACATTCTTTAGCGTGGCGACAGTATAAAGGCAGGCATGCTTGTTAGTCATCTATTGTGGCACATGGATTGCGGCCGCGCGGCTGCACTTCTGCAAACTCTCCTGATGAATGGCACTGGCAAGTCCGGCCCTTTAGCAGTTCCATCCACAATCGGGCTACAGCTTGGGCGCAAAGTCCAATAAATATAGCCCGCCGGTCAAATAACTATCTTTTTCTTTACGAAG
>PBTO01000146.1 GCA_002726595.1 Gammaproteobacteria bacterium
CGGAAACTATTTATCCAGTACAATTAGCCATACATGGTCTGTACAGGCGGAGGCGATCTTGAGCTTACCTAAAATTGCTATCAACGGCTTTGGCCGCATCGGTAGAACTATCATGCGTATAGCCAAAACCCATGCCTACTATGATGTGGTTGCGGTAAATGACCTGGCGAGTCCGGAACAGCTGGCCTATGCCTTTAAATATGACAGCATTCACGGCACCTTTCCCGGTGAAATAAGTCTCAGCGGGGATACAATGGAAATCAACGGCGATCCATTTGAAGTGCTCGGGGAAAGAGATCCGGCAAAACTACCCTGGCGCGAAATGGAGGTGGACTATGTAATTGAAAGCTCGGGCGCTTTTCGCCATCTGGTTGATCTGAACAAGCATCTCGATGCCGGGGCCAAACGACTCATCTTGACAGTACCCTGCAAGGATCCACTGGAAGCAACGCTGGTGACCGGTGTTAATGATCATGTGGTTACCGAGTCCAGCAGTATTATCAGCAACGCCAGTTGCACGACTAATTGCGCAGCGCCATTGGCCAAGGTACTGCACGAGTCGTTCGGTATCAAGCGAGGGCTGCTCACTACTGTGCATGCCTATACTTCCGATCAACGACTGATAGACGCGCCACACAAGGATAAGCGCAGATCGCGTAATGCGGCTACCAATATTGTGCCCACCTCCACCGGGGCGGCCAGGGCCATTGGCCTGGTACTGCCGGAGTTGGCAGGCAAGCTCGATGGCATAGCGATGCGTGTTCCAGTACCTGATGGCAGTCTTATCGATCTCACAGTGGAGGTGGAGAAGGATGTGACTGTCGCTGAGGTAAATGCTGCGATGGCCGCGGCTGCAGCGGGGCCATTGAAAAATATATTGGCCTATACAGAGGAAGCTCTTGTCAGTAGCGACATCATCGGTAATTCCCATTCCAGCATATTCGATTCACTGCTGACTCAGGTAATGGACAAACGCCTGGTGAAAGTAGTGAGCTGGTACGACAATGAATGGGGCTATAGTACCCGGATTGAAGAGTTGATCACTCGTCTAGCAACCATGGATGGATTATCGGTTAGCAATTAGAGCTCCCAGCCCGCATATTTCACAAAGGCGCTGGAAATCTTTGTCCAGGCCCTGCGATATCACGGATTGAAGTGTTCTTATCAAGATTACAAATTGAGATTATGAATCGCTGGTTAGAACTTGATGGGTCGATCAAAGATCTCCCTATCGAATTCTCCTTCCCAGTTCGCCACCGCCGTGGAAACTGACAAGTCACCCGTAACATTGACACTGGTTCTAAGCATGTCCAATGGGCGATCAAACACCAGAACAAATCCGACCACGACGGCAATCTGCTCAGGTGTAATTCCAATCGAACCCATTACCGCCGCGCTAAGAAACAATGAGGCGCTGGGTACGCCTGCCGTGCCAATCGAAACCAGCGTGGTGGAACCGGCGATGACTCCGTAGTCCGCCAGGCTCAGGTCAATACCAAAGGCCTGGGCGGCAAACACCGAAACAATGCCCACATAAAGTGCCGTGCCATCCATATTAATGGTTGCCCCCAGAGGTAACACAGTGGAAGCCACCACCGGCTTAATCCCCAGGTTTTCCTCGGCTACCGACATCGATACGGGTAATGTGGCTGAGCTGGACGAGGTCGAGAAGGCTACTAACATGGCATCCCGTGCCCCTCTGAAGAACTGGACCGGGCTGAGATTAAGGACGAAGCGCATGATCGAGCCATGCACCAGTAACACATGAGCAATACAGCCAATGAGTACAGCAAACGCCAGTGTAATCACATCGAGCAGAGCCGTAACACCCTGGGTTCCAGACACCCATGCAATGAGGGCAAAAACTCCCAGCGGCGCGGTTTCCATCACCCAATGGGTAATGCGTAACATGGCTTCGGAGCCAGCCTCCATGAGGTCAGCCAGTGGTTTGCCTTTCTCACCGATGGTCAGCAAACTGACGCCTAGCAGTAAGGCAAAGAAAATGATGCCAAGGAAATTTCCCTCTGCCAATGCGGCTATCGGATTAATGGGCACTATATCCATCATCCTTTCAGATAGGGGTATCGCTTCCTGTACCTGCTCAGGTACTGCCCCTGACAGGTTTACACCAACGCCTGGTTGCATTATCACTGCCAGTAATAAGCCGATAACGATCGCCACCAGCGTCGTTACCATGTAGACGCCCAATGTTTTGGCACCTAGGGAGCCCAGCTTGCTGGGATCACCCATGGATACGACACCGGAAACCAGAGTAACGAACACCAGTGGTACCACGATCATACGAATCAGGCGAACAAACAGGTCACCGATCCACTTAATGCTCGCCGCACCCTCTCCCCAGAGCATGCCCACTATGACGCCGAGCACCAGAGCGATGAGTATTCTCTTCCACAGGGCAATCTCAAACCAGATTCCGAGCATGAACTTCTCCCTTCGTTTTTACTTTTATTTCTGTTGTTGTCTTGTCTTCTTATTGTTTTGTTCTAGGGCAGCTCTCGCCAAGCTACCCGTACCGCAGCGTTCATGCGCCTGGCATCGCTGGGCCATTGGGGGTACTTGGTTGAAAAGTCGGCAGTCAATATGGCGGCCGCATCCGCTTCAGGAATGCCCTGTTCTTTCAAAATTCTGACTTCGGCCATCAAGGTACGAAACAACTGGCGCCAACTTTCAATCATTTCAATGCCCCCGAAGGCACCATGAGCCCCGATGATGACCTCCGGATTGAGCGCCTCCAGTGTGTTCAGGACTTCCTGCCAGAGTCGAATCGATCCTCTGTTCGCATCCAGTGATGGGAATAGTCCCTGCATAATCACATCACCGGCAAACAGCACATTTTCCTCCTCAATATAGACAAAAGCATCACCCTGGGTATGTAGCGTACCCAGATGAAAGACTCTGGCAGTGAGTCCACCCAGGTCCAGCACCACCTCATCTTCAAACAGAATATCCGCCCGGGGATAGTCCACATCACGCAAGAGATCGGCAGTAACCTCAGAGCGACTGGCAAACAGGTTCTTGATACCCTCGCCCTCTGCCATTTCCTCCTGTTGCACCCTGGGAATTACCAGCAGTGCGTTTTCACCCAGACCGGTATCCACCACCAGTGTTGCTTCATTGCCCACCACGATGCCCACATTAGGAACCAAAGGCACATAATTATCCGGAATTCCATACACACGGGGAGAAACCTGAACGGTGGTGCCGGCCTGAATTATGGGATCCGTGCTCTGACCTCTTTGACCAAAAGCCGATCCAATAAACAAAAGCAATGTCAGGAAGAGACAATACGATCGGGCTGGTGTTTTCATATTCAATTCTCGCAGAGCGCAGGTTCTATTAAAAGCTTGCTAGGAGACTATAGAAATTCATAACATAGTTCCAATGAAATACACGAAGTCTGCCCAACCCTTGCAGATTAATTCCGCACAGAAATTACGGATTTACACTCACCCGGGAGTCGATTTGCATGGCTAACTGGATTGAGGGATCAATTATTGAAAATCTCCATTGGACCGAGAATCTGTTTTCCCTAAGAATTGAGGCAGATGTTGATAGTTTCACCGCAGGGCAATTTACCAGCCTGGGGCTGGTTATTGACGGAGAGCGCATTGCGCGACCGTACTCCTACCTCAGCTCACCTGGGCAGAGACCGCTGGAGTTCTTCTTTTACACAGCGACCGATGGTGTTCTTTCAAACGCCCTGGTAGATGTGAAACCTGGGGATGCCATCTGGATAAAACAACAGGCCACCGGTTTTTTTACCCTTGATGAAGTGCCGGTAGCAGACAATTTATGGATGCTGGGCACGGGAACCGGCTTGGCTCCGTTCCTTTCCATATTGAATACCGACGAACCCTGGCAGCGATTTAAAAATATCGTCCTGGTGCATGCCGTTCGCACCCAGGCAGATCTGCTTTATCAGGAAATGATTGCGCAGCTGCAACAAAAACACGGTGACAGCTTTGCATTCCAGGCATTTGTCAGCCGTGAAGTGATACCTGGCACCCTTCATGGCCGGGTGCCGGGAGCGATAGAAGATAGTTCGTTACAACACGCTGCTAACGTACCGCTGAATCCTGCAACTTCCCAATTAATGTTGTGTGGTAATCCGGATATGGTTAAGGACACGGTAGCGGTATTAAAAACGCAAGGATTCAGCAAGAATCGCCGGCGCACTCCGGGGCAGATTACTATTGAAAATTTCTGGTAAGAAAACAGAGAATAGATCCTGAGATATACCCAAAAGATATCGAGTAAAAAAATTAGACTACGATAGTGTGTGTAATGCACCCATTTTTATTGTTGGTGCCATACATGTAGGACGCAAGCTTCGAACAGGGTGTTGTTTTTTCGTTCCGTTGGGCCATCCCTGGCCCGTCCTGCGCTTCATCCCTGGCGCTAGTCACAAAAAAACAACACCCTGTTCCAAGCTCGCTCGAGTTCTTGTCTATGTTTGAGGCATAGCCGAGAGATAAGAAACAGTCTCTGACTTCTATGCTTTATCAAAAACAGCAACCGAGACTATGACTATAGGTTTTCTCTGACTTTTCTTGCAAAAGCAACGAGAGTTGTAGTTCAAAAAGTAAAGTGAATTCGACAGGGGATTGGGGAGGGGGTACCAAAGGGTCAGACCACGTTTCCTTTACTCGTGACGCAGCGCTTCGACCGGGTCCATGTCTGCTGCCCGCATGGAAGGATAGATGCCAAATATAACACCGATCAGGGCGGAGATAGAAAATGCCAGAATCGGGGCAACGGGCGTAACAATGGTAGTCATGCCCCAGAATGTAGAAATGATGAAAGGAATAATAATACCCAGCACCACACCGATGAGCCCACCGACACCGGAGAGGATCACCGCCTCGATCAGAAATTGGGCAATAATGTCCCGCTTCTTGGCACCGAGCGCACGCCGAATACCTATTTCACGCGTACGTTCAGTTACGCTGGCTAACATGATATTCATGATACCGATGCCACCAACCAATAAGGATATACCAGCTATAGCACCGGCAACAATTTGATCCCTAAGTGCACTTTCTTCCGCCTGTCTTAATAAAGCGAGGGGAATTTCGATGGCATAGTCCACATCCTTATGCCGGCGTGCCAGAATCTGATTGATGATCTCGCCAACTTCGATAACGGTTTCCTGATTATCGATCTGGATGATGGCTTCGTGTAGTTCGACTGTTTCCGTTTCCATGCCACCGCCGGTTTGTCGAGTGGTGGTCTCACCAAAGCGGGATTTGGAAGAAGTGATAGGAATAAAGATACGACTTGGTGCAGCGTTGGAACTACCTGCCTGATTTTGACCGAGGTTGGAGAAGCCTTCAGACTCCATGATGCCAAGTATGTTGTAGTAGTCGCTATCGATTTTGATAGTCTGGCCCAGAGGATTATCGATAGGAAATAATTCGCTGGCAACTTCGTCACTCAACACGACAACGTTTGAGTGATCTCTCACTTCGGATTCACTGAAAAAGCGGCCAGAACGCAGGTTGTAGTTTCGGGAAACAGGATAGTCAACGGCCGTTCCGACCACGTCGGTGTTCATGTTATAACCCAAATTCCACACATTCTTTTTCACGATGCGTGAAGCAATAACATTGGTTACACCGGGGATGGACATTCGAATCGTGTCGATGTCGCCGTAGGTTAGTCCGTAAACAACGGCCTGGGGTGGTCCGAATCCCTGACGGGAAGTTTCTTCAACTTCGGCAGGCTTCACACTCTTCAGCAAAATATTACTGGCACCTAAATCCCTGAATTGCTGCTGCGCTTCAAAACTGGCACCTTCGCTCACCGCCAGCATGGCAATAACGGCGGCCACACCGATCACGATTCCCAACACGGTAAGCAAGGAACGCAAACCGTGAGAGTAGATACTTTTTATCCCAACGTTGGTGATTTTCTTGTAACGAACAAACATTGATCCGGTGCGCGGCGTGGCGCTGGCCGATTTCGGTGAGGTGCTCACAGGAGCTTCAAGAATTGCGTCTGTCATCGCTCTCCACCAATCCATCGCGAAGCCGAACCCAGCGTTGCGAGCGCTCTGCCAGTTCGTCCGAGTGCGTTACCATGATCAGGGTCTTACCCTGGTCATGTAATTCATCAAAAATCTTCAGAATTTCTTCACCGGATTTGGTATCCAGATTACCGGTAGGCTCATCCGCGAGAATAATCAGGGGATCTACTACCAACGCGCGGGCTATAGCAACTCTTTGCTGCTGGCCGCCTGACAACTCAAAGGGCTTATGATCCAAACGGTCTTGCAGACCGACGCGCTCTGCCAGGGACATGGCGATTTCATGGCTGTCCCGTTCTGAAAAGCCCTGGTAAAACAGCGGCATCTCAATATTTTCCAACACGTCCAATTGCTGAATCAGGTTGTAAGACTGGAAAATAAAGCCCAGGCGCGCGCCCCGTATGGTAGAAAGCTCATCGTCCTGCATTAGAGAAGTGTCTTCAGCACCCAGGAAATACTTGCCAGCAGTAGGCTGATCCAGGCAGCCGAGAATATTCATTAATGTGGATTTGCCGCAGCCCGAGGGACCCATGATGCTAATGTAATCGCCTGCGTAGAAATCTAGCGAGATGCCATGGAGGACTTCGACTGAGAGTGATCCCATGTAATAGGTTTTACGAATATTTTTCAAACTGGCGACAGTAGAGCTGGCCGCGTGTACGCCGCTCGCTACCGCTGCTGCTGGCTGGAGATTAGTATTGGATTCAATAATCGTCATGGGGGATTGGGGGACAGGAAAAACGTGGTCTGTCCCCTAACTTACTAGCCGCTGCTTACATCGGCAAGACTCTGCTGTGGAGGCAGAAGCAAGACTTCCTCTCCCTGCCGAAGACCACTGGTTATCTCGATAAACTGCTCAGAGAAATTACCAACTTCAACTTCTCTTCGCACCGAGCGTGTACCGCTCTTCACATAAACCACACGCTGATCATCGTAATAGGTGACTGCTTGCAGTGGCACGTAGACGACGTCTTCCAGACTGTCTACCAGAATTTCAACTTCCGCACTCATACCCGGTCGCAACCAGTCATGTTCGCCTTTGATTCTGATCGTGGTTGGGTAGACCTTCAGATCTGGATTCATAAAGGCATTGGCTGAATCGGCAACCACGGCTACTTTAATAACCTCGCCTGTCAACTCTACATCTGGAAAGGCATCAATTGACAGTTTTACGAATTGACCTGCAGCCACTCGCTGCACCGCAGACTCATGGATATTCACCTTAATTGCCATTTCACGCATATCAGGGATAGTAAGTATGGGCTGCCGTTGACGAACCGTAGCACCTTCCTGGATCGCTTCCTGGCTATTGCCACGCATGCGCATCATGGAATTTTGATCCGCTCCGCCATAAACAACCAGACCAGGCTGTACCGCTACGATGCTTGCCAATTCGATTTGCTCATTGAGATCGGCGAGCTTCTCCCGCTCCAGGTTGAATTTGCGTTCGGCTGAGCTAAAGCGCGCCTCTTCCTGCGCCAGCTCGGCAACATTTTCCTTTAACTGACGCTGAAAACCCATTATCGCATTTTCGTAATCACTCAATAGCTCTTCTGCATCCTTGGGGAATGAATACTGGATGTAGAGTTTCAAAGCAGTCTCTTTTTCTGCGGTCTTATTATTCGCTTTATTGAGATTGAGTTCCTCTGCTTCCAGTTCAGTTGGTGTGATAAATCCTCTTGCCTCGAGTCGCCGCTGCCCTTCAATCCGGTCCTGTGAGAGTAATAGTTCTTCCTGGGCCACCTGCAAATCATCCTGCAGCGAGCGCAATTGCTGCTTCGCTTCACCGTCTTCCAGATTATCGATGTTGGCATACTGGGTGAAATCGAGCTGATCACGGATGAGCATATAGCTGTCATCCATCAGCAAATTAGCAGTGGTTTCCAATACGGTTGGTGCAAGGGGTTCCAGTTCAAGTACGACGACCTCTTCAGTAGGCGCGCCATCCTCAACCGGAATCACTGGTGCCGCCGCCGCGGCTTGTCCACGCTGCTGGCCACCACCGAACCCGCCCTGGCCTCTGCTGCCCTGGCCTCTACCTTGACCTCGTCCCTGGCCACCGCCAGCAAACCCACCACCCTGGCCGAATTGCTGCATACGCTCCAACATTTCTGCTGGTATTTGTCCGCCGTTCTCTTCCATCAGTTGCTGCAGGCGTTCCTGCATGGGTGCAGGCAAGGAACTAAGATCGAAGTCACCACCTGCTGCCTGTGCTCCCGGCCATCTGGACGCAGCAACCTGCTCCAGATCAACATCGGGTTCAGGCAAAGTTGAAGCAGCTAACTCCGCCGCTTCAGCAGCGGCGAGACGTTCTTCAATTTCAAGTTCGGCAACAATTTCGTTAACAATATTTGCACCGAGAAATTTTTCAAAATCCAGGTGGGCAAAACGCATCTCCTGCCGCGCATCATTCAGATCGGTCATGTTCTGGTTGATCTGGATTTCAAATTGCGCTCTGCGCTCGATGTAGGTCGCTTCAGCTGTTTCGACTGCGATTTCCTGGTTCAATTGCTGATCGATCAATTGAGCGGTATCCAGTTGCACCAATATCAGTCCAGAGGCAACGTCTTCGGGAGTAATTCGATAGCCTTCTTCCACAATATTGAGAATCTTTACGCCTTCACGCCCCTTAATACGCGAACGGATTTCCTGGGATTGCATCGCCTCCAGGGCCCCACCTTCCAGTACAGTAATATCCAGATCACCGCGGCGAGTTTCAAATGTAACACTGGTTCCAATTGAATCGGACGAGCCACCACCGACCATCACCAAAAACACGATGACTACCGCAGCGCCACCTGCGATGGCATATTGAGTGCTTTTCTTTGCCGCCAGAAATTGCGCCTTGAATCCCTCGGCCCGGGTTTTCACCGACTCCGGAATTTTTTCCGCGATTGTTGATTGTAAGCTATCACTATCGAGGCTCATCGACGCCTTCCTCCCATTGACCATTATCATTAACGTACAACAAACCGATATCTCTCCAAAACTCCAGCTTTGCAATATTGTGCTCTACGATAGAGCTTACCAGATCAGTTTGCGATGAGGTAAGATCATTCTGTGAATCTACCGTGTCCTGAATATCACCCAGACCCAGTTCTGCGCGCAATTCTGCTTCTTCGACACGCCTTTCGTTAATCTCGACGCTGGTTAAATTAATGTCGTAATTCTTGCTCGCCTCGTTCATCCGGCGCCAGGTATCTATTACATCCAGCTTCACATCATCCACGGCAGCCAGGTAGGCCCTGGCAGTCGCCTCATAATCAATCATTGCCCTTCTGTAGTCATTGCGTTCGTTCTGATTATCCAGCGGCAAATCCAGATCCAGCCCTGCGGTATAGACCGCGTTCTCAAAATCCAGTTCGCCAAGATTACCATTACGGGCATCCGGCACAGAAACATTAATGCTGAAATCAAGGGCCGGGCGCAATGCGTTGGCGGCTACGTTTATCTTTCTGGCACTGTCCTGCACGCGATCCAGTTCGGTGTACAGATCCAGGCGAGTCTGCATGGATAGATCCATTGCCTGCTCCAGAGTCAAATCCGGACTCGCCATGCCGGTTTCGCTAATCAACTCCATCTCATCATCGTCCAGCATTATATTATCATCGGCATCAAGGCCGATTAATATCTTAAAATTGTCCAGAGATCTTTTATATCGCGTAATAGAGGCAGTCCATCGTAAATCGGCCTGTAATGCCGATTGTTCCAGCCGGCCAACATCCAATAGCGTGCGCAGGCCTTCAACCTGGAATGCCTGTTCCCGCTCCAGACTCAGATTGACGGAATTTAAGCCGGAGAAGTTATTGCGCGCAGTTTCCCGATTTAACAACACCGAGTAATAATCAGACGCTATACGCACCGCAAAGGTTTTGCGAAACCGGGTAAAGTTTCGCAGTTGATACAGCAAGTCCCGCTCTGCCTGCATCAGTGCCTCAGCCTCAATCTCGGTGCCAAAATCACGGATCAGGGGTTGGGCGAATGAACCGATTAAGGCACTACCATTGGATTCGCTGATATCGCCAGTTAAAAAACGGGTGAAGCTGTTGGTCAGATTCAACGCGATGACACCGCCGCCTTTCAGTAATACCCGCCCGCCCAGACTGGTCCCCGCATCGATACTCTCGCTTGTATTAATGCGTTCCATGCCGGTAAGCGTCTGCATATCGGTGACAAACTGATCCTCAGAATCCCACTGGTAATCACCACTGCCAGTGAAGCTGAACGTGGGTGTGTAACGGTAACGGTCGAAGGTCAGGGCCAAGGCTTCGAGATAAAGCCGCTCTTTCTGGGTCTGATAGTCCTTGCTGTGTTGAAAAGCCAGATCGAGCGCGTTATCCAGGCCAATGATATGGGCATCGATTTCACTATCAGCTTCATTATCCAGGAATTCAAATGAATTGGTGTTAACTGAAAAAGGCAGTAAATCGATGATGTTTTCCTCATCGATTACCACTTGCTCGGTCATTCCGGGTACCAGCTCTGACTTGCCGGTGATAGCCCCATAGGTCTCCTCGTCTGCGTCATTTTTATAATAGCCGGTCGTGCAGGCGGCCAATACGCAGCTCAAGGCAAGCAAAATCAGGGCTTTGGTGCTCAAATACATAGGTTTCTCGCAAATCTGGGTCTAATCCGGTGATTATACGCTCTTGTAAGCCAAATCAGTCCTTTTTTAGCGACCAATTGACATCTTAACAAGGGAGATAACAATTTGATTTCAGTATTGTTTTTCGACCCTACGGAAACCAGGACCGGTTCCATAGGTGAAAATTACTCTCTTGGCCGAAAAAAAATCGGGCAAAAGACGCTTTTTAGCACTGCCGCTGAATTAATCTGCGGTAGCTCCAGAAAGTATTGAGTTAAGGCCTGTACCCCAGTTCCTGGTGGTCGGCCTGGACTGGTCAACTCATCGCCCGGGCACGCTGGTAGCGATTTATTGTTGTGCCAATTACGAGTGAAGAGTAGCCTTGATAAGCCCATATGTAGTCTTCAGGCAACTAATTAATTAATAAAAAATGAGGTTACTTTTATGGATGTGTAAGCAATTAACTGGTTAGCAGTGATAGCAGCAGTCGTAGTTGGATTTCCGATAGGATTTCTCTGGTATGGCCCCTTGTTTGAGCAGAGATCGTTTCAATATACCGCCATTGTTGGTGGTTACTGGATCGTCATATTCACGCTCATGGGATTGATTCTCGGTGCCTGGAAGTAATCTGTTAAACTATTCGATGTAGAGTTTTTTGAGTAAGAAGGAAACGCGCAGTGTCTAAGACAGTACTCACGGATAATAAATCCTTCGGCAATTTATTCAGGTTGGCGCTGAGACTACTGTGGCGGGATTGGCAGGGTGGTGAATTGCGTCTGTTGTTTCTGGCTCTGGTAATGGCGGTGACATCGGTCACCGGTATTGCCCTGTTTACCGATCGCCTGGAAAAAGCGCTGTTATTGGAATCGGCCAATATGCTGGCGGCAGACCGCATAGTTAGTGGCCGAGGAACCCTGCCTGAAGAGGTGTTGACTGAGGGCCAGGCACGGGGATTGCGCACCGCCGAGATCCTGTCGTTCACCTCCATGGTTTTTTCTGATAACGGCAACATGTTGGTAGCCGCCAAGGCAGTTACCGACAACTATCCGCTACGCGGTGATGTCATCGTCGCCGATGCGCCCTTTGTCCGTGGCACCCCAGTCCAGAGTGGGCCTCCCGTTGGTGAGGCGTGGCTGGAGTCACGTGTACTTCCTGCGCTTGGTATTGAAGTCGGTGATTCTGTTTATGTTGGCGAGACCGAGCTAACGGTAAGCCAAATAATCATTGCCGAGCCGGATCGCTCTGGCGGGAGCATGGTGGATAATGCCGGTCCCCGCTTGATGTTACACATGGATGATGTGGAACGGACCAATGTAGTACAGCTCGGCAGCCGGGTCAGCTACCGCTATCTTTTTGCGCACGATGATCTCGATCTGCTGGATGATTTCGAAGGCTGGTTCCGGGCCCGGGAAGAATGGCGCGGACGCTACTACATACGCGACATCCGGGAGGAGAGCGAGGAAGTCAGTGAAGCACTGGATCGGGCGGAGAGTTTTCTCCTGCTGGGCTCCCTGTTTGCCGTATTGCTGGCAGGCGTTGCCATCGCCCTGACGGCGAAACGCTACAGTGAAAGGCATTACGATTATGTCGCAATCCTGAAAACCTTCGGCTGTACCTCTATCCAGATTTCCATCATCTATCTGTCAATTCAATTAATGCTGGCCGCAATCGCCGTAGTGGTCGGTTGTATCCTTGGTTACCTGGTACACCAGGGCATTCTGCAATTACTGCAATCACTGTTACTGGTCAGTCTTCCCCCGGCTTCTTTCCAGCCCTATGTGATCGGTTCGCTAACCGCGTTTATCTGCCTTCTGGCGTTTGCCTTACCGCCGCTATTAGCGCTAAGAGAGACACCCCCACTGCGCGTGTTACGCAAGGACATGAGTCAACAGAAGATTGGTGCAAATGTGCCTTATGTATTTGGGATACTTGGCACCATTTCCCTGGTGTTCTGGTACAGCCAGGACCTGGTGTTAACCTCGGTGCTGGTTAGCTCGGTTGCCGCCATCGCCCTGTTCCTGTCTCTGGTCTCCTATCTGTTTCTGCGGTCCAGTGGGTCGGCCGGCATGAAGGCCGGCAGCGCCTGGTTGCTGGCAATGACTGCTGCGCGCCGCCGCCGCAAGCAGAATGTATTGCAGGTGATGGTGTTCTCCATAACCATCATGTCCGTGTTGATTCTGACCTTGCTGCGCACCGACTTAATCGACGAGTGGCAGGCGCAGGTGCCGCAAAATACGCCCAACCATTTCATGATGAATATCACCCAGGATCAGATTGCCGGCATCGAGGATTTTTTTGCCGAGAACGGTGTTCAGAGCAATGCCTTCTACCCGTTAATCAGTGCCCGGGTTACCCGCGTCAATGGGGATATACCTGATCCGGAGGGTGAATTGGGAGGGGGTGACAGTGGTGGTGGCACGGTAGCTGAAAACGCCCAGTTTGACGATATTGAATTAGACGATGCGGCTGCGGCAGCAATTGCCAATACCCAAAGCGATGCGGCACCCGGCTCGAATGGTCAGCAGGCCTCGACTGGCGGCACCCGTGTGCGGGGGCGCTTGAGCCGGCGTCAGGTGACCTGGGCTGATGAGTTGCCCAGTGACAACTTGATCACCGGTGGCACCTGGTGGGGGGAAGAGGTCGCGCCGGGCTATGTGTCAATCGAACAGGAATATGCCAGCTGGCTGGATCTGGAATTGGGTGATCGCCTGGAGTTTGAAGTGAATCAGCTGCTAGTCAGCGCCGAGGTGAGCAGCTTCCGCAGTGTGCGCTGGGACAATATGCAACCGAATTTTTTCGTCATCTTTTCGCCGGGCACAATCGATCATCTTGGCGCGACTTTCCTGTCCACCGTCTTGATGGAGAATGAACAGAAAATTCTGCTAAACGATCTAATACGGCTATTCCCTACCATTGTGGTAATCGAAATCGATGCTCTAATCGAACAGATTCAGACGATTATTGCCCAGGTAACCTCGGCTATCGAACTGATATCCATACTGGTACTACTAAGTGGCGCTTTGGTACTGCTGTCCTGTGTTAACGCGACACTGGATGAGCGCTTTCATGAGAACGCCATTCTGCGCACACTCGGTGCTGGCAAGAAACTGATTCTCTCGAGCCTGTTAATCGAGTTTGCCTTCATCGGCATCGTAGCCGGCCTGATCGCCACCCTTGGCGCCGAGGCGAGTTTGTACATTTTGCAGGAACAAGTCTTCGAGCAGGAGTTTTCATTGCACTACTGGGTCTGGCTGGCTGGCCCCATGATGGGTATGTTCATCATCGCCGGGCTTGGCATCAATTCGACCCGCAAGGTTGTCAGTATCAGTCCATTGAATGTGCTGAGAAAGGTTGTTTAGAAGCGACTCTGGCTATTTGCTGTGTACAGAGGTTTGGTCATATTTCCAGTCAAGTATCTCGAAGGATTCTAGTACCTCGACCAGAGTTAAGTTTCGGGTGCAGCGGGTCTCTCAGCGTTTAGATGCAAGGCGCTTTCACGCCGTCGTAGCCTGCGCTCCATCAAGCGAAAGCAA
>PBTO01000147.1 GCA_002726595.1 Gammaproteobacteria bacterium
CCTCTAATAAATTCGGTTCAGCTGTTCAAAAAGATGGAACCACCTCAATACCTAATAAGGTGGGATAATATTTTATGCAATTGTGCTTAGATGTGCCGCAATTAAACTGGAGATACTAAAGCATATGGCTCGATTCATTTTTCGACGGATACTTTCCTCAATTCCAGTTCTAATAGGTATTCTAATCGTTACGTTCGCGTTGGTACACGCAATCCCCGGAGACCCATGCCAAGCAGTACTTGGAGAACGTGCCACTAAAGAAATTTGTGAAGCCTATTTTAAGCATAACGGTCTAGACAAACCGCTTCCAGTACAATTTGGCATCTATATCATGAACATCTTGCAGGGCGACCTGGGAGATTCCCTCCGTTTTCATCGCCCAGTAGTTCAATTACTGATCGAAAGGTTACCCATAACAATAGAACTAGGACTTGCCGCTTTGATGTTTGCCATTTCTGTCGGTATTCCTCTTGGCATTATTAGTGCCTATCGCCATAAGTCGAAAATCGATCTAGGCACGATGATTATCGCCAACATTGGTGTATCTATGCCGGTTTTCTGGTTGGGGTTGATGTTGTCGTATCTGTTTGGAGTGTTGCTAATGGATACGCCATTGACCTTACCACCATCTGGTCGATTGACCCCTGGTACATATCCAGAGCCATTCTACTTAGTGTGGGGATTGCTAATTGAGGGAGAACAACCTGCGGGCATATTTGTTTTCATTTCACGACTTAACATCTTAAATTGTATTCTGACGTTTAACGGTGACGTTCTAGTTGATGCGATACGTCATATTATCCTACCCGCGATCACTGTTGGTACGATACCCTTGGCGATTATTGCTCGCATGACACGTTCAAGTCTATTGGAAGTACTGGGCGAGGACTATGTACGAACTGCTCGCGCCAAGGGAGTGAGAGAATTCGTCGTGGTCATTAAACATGCGGGTAAGAACTCTCTTCTACCTGTAGTGACCGTTATTGGGCTTAATTTCGGGCTTATCATTAGCGGCGCAGTTCTCACCGAAACGATCTTTGGCCTCAGTGGGGTCGGACGTACCCTTGTAGATAGTATTACTTCGCGCGATTACACCTTGGTTCAAGGGTTCACGGTTATCATTGCTATTGGCTTCGTCCTAATCAACATGATTGTGGATATTCTTTATGGCATTGTAGACCCGCGGATTCGATTGAGTTAATCATAACAAATTTAGGAGTATCAGAATTCAATGCTAGCACTAAGTCCATTGCATTCAGAAGATCAAATTCAACTACAAGACAACCGATCTTCAAATTTGTGGATACAGGCCACCAAGAATATCTTGCGCTATCCGTCGGCTGTAATCGGCCTGATTATTATCACCGTGCTACTCCTGATCGCTGTCGCCGCACCGCTTATTGCTACCCATGACCCTATACTTTCCATGATTGGAGTGCCTGGCGAAACTGGCCGTTTACCAGGGAAAGTTCCCTGCCTTCCGCTTTTCGGCTGTGTGGATGCGACACATCTCATGGGGCTTGACTTAAATGGAAGGGATCTTTTTAGTCGGGTAATTTATGGGACCCGCTCATCCCTGTTCGTTGGGTTCGTGAGTGTTAGTCTTGCTATCGCAGCCGGCACGTTTTTGGGAGTTACGGCGGGTTATGTTGGTGGAAAGGTAGACAACATCATAATGCGAATCATGGATGTTGTTCTGGCTTTTCCGGCACTGTTGTTGGCGATCTCAATCGTAACGATTTTAGGTCCTGGATTGTTGAACGCTCTAATAGGCATCTCTATCACCTTTATCCCCCAATATGCGCGCTTATCTCGGGCAAGCGTGCTCTCAATCAAGGAGCGTGAATTCATCGTAGCGGAGCATGCTCTAGGTGCCAGCCCGATGCGAATCGTTTTCAATCATGTTTTGCCAAACGCGATCACACCGATTATCGTTCAGGGAACACTGGGTATTGGCACAGCTATACTAGACGCAGCGGCACTTTCGTTTCTTGGTCTGGGTGCCCAGCCGCCAATGCCAGAATGGGGACAAATTTTGAGTGAATCGCGTAATTACGTTTTCACCTCACCTCACCTGGTATTCTTTCCTGGCATCGCCATTATGATAACGGTATTGGGATTTAATCTCTTTGGGGATGGAATGCGTGATACTCTTGATCCTCGTTTGAATCGGAACTAACGAAGAATATCTGAATGCCCAAAAAAACTAATGCCGGGCTTAATTTACCCGGCATTAGGATTTTTTGATATGAAATTTGTTTTTATTAACCACATTTATCTGCATTGACGAACTGGCCAAAGTATTGGATCCATAATTGGAATCCTTCTCCGGTACCAGTATGCATCGGGCTAGCACAGTCACCACTTGTTTGCCATGTGGTGATCACATCGTTGGCATCAAAATCCGACCCATCATGGAATTTCACTCCTTTTCGTAAGTTGAATGTCCAGACAGTACCGTCCTCAGAGACCTTCCAGCTTTCTGCTAGACCGGCTTCGATATCAGTCCCGCCCAAAGAGAAGTCGAGCAGTGCTTCGTTAGTCTGATGACAAGCGCGGAAGGATTCGCCGTCGAAAGTGTCATTACAATAAAGCGTGATTGGCTCGGCGTTTTGCATGAAAATAATGTTGTCGTCATCCGGGTCTTCTATGCGTGAGAGCTCCTCTGTACCGTCTAGCACACCTGGATGCAAGCCAATCATACGTGCCTGCCACACGTCCGAAGCAGCACCATGGCCAAACGGTACCCAAGGTATATTGTCACGAATGCCTTCAGCGACCTGGGTAAATAATGCGATTCGGTTTTCTGGATCGACTGTTTGTCCGGCAAGAACCAGCGGTTCGTAGACGGCGGGGTAAGGAACGCCAAATTGAGCCATATTTTCTAGCAGACAACATGACAGGAAGTTGTAGGCATCAGGGTAATCAGCACCCCAGCCCAACAAATGTAAAGGCTCGTTACCGTTACCGGACGATTGTATGAAAGTGCCAGATTCGACGACCTTAACATCTACATCAATACCACTTTTGGCTAGTTGTGCTTGCATATCGTTCGCAATAATTCCCGGCGTAGGCAGGTAACTGCGCACGACATCGCGGAAGGTTAGAGCTAGTGGCCTTGTTTTGCCGGTTCGGGTGTCGGTGATGGTATTAAGTGGCAAATCAAATCCTAAATCGGCAGCTGCTTCTTTTAACAAAGCCCGAGCCCTATCTGGATCATACCCAGGTGCCCCAACGCCATCTATATGGCCAAATAGAACTGGCGGCACAAAATCAGTTGTCAATTGCGATCCTGTGGGGAAGAAGTTATCCACGATCCGCTTACGGTCGACCGACATAGCAATTGCCTGTCGGACACGGATATCGTTTAGGGGAGCATAGAAGTTACTGATCCCAAGATAAACACCAGTCAAGGCAGGAAGGTTCACAACAGCAAACTCTGAGTCTGCCTCAAACACGGGAATATCATTTGGAGTGGCGAATTTCATCCCGTCTATTGTCTTGGCGCGCAACTCAGTGGCCCGAGCTGCAGACTCGGAACTCCAACGCAAAATAACAGTTTCTTCGACAGAGGGTTTTCCCCAGTAATTGTCAAAGCGGCTGTATACAATTTCATTACCCTTATCCCAGCGCTTCAGCTTTAGCGGGCCGGTTCCGATTGGAACATCCAATAGCTGACCTTGACCACCGGTCGATTCCAAGTATTCACTCGGAAATATTGCGAGTCCAGCACTGGCCATGTTGTATATAAACGAGATGTCAACTTTACATAGAGTAACAACTACTGTGTGTGAATCAGTTGCCTCAATTGATTTCAAGTTGCCGCCGTAATCGCAGTTGGGAGCTGTAAAACTCTTCAAGTCGTCCTGCCCTACAGCAGGTACGATCGTCACTCCCAAAATCAGAGCGAATAACCCCATAACATTCAATAGTCGTAATACTGTTCTCATTTAATTTCTCCTTATTTCTCCTTAAAAAAATTTGTGAAAAATGAACAACTTTTCATCGGAACTTCAGATAGAGTTATCTCATCTTGCTTGAACCAGAGATTGGTAAACATCATAGTTTCGAGGAAATTCACTAAGTAACAGAAGATTCTAAATGATAAAAGAAATTAGTTGCAAATTTTCTTATGATGAGAGAAATTAGTTGCAAATTTTCTTATGATAAGGAGTATGTATTCGTACTTTGTCGCACTGAATCTATGAAACATCCCTATGAAGAGCGTTATTCTTAGGTAAAGATTATCAATTATGAGGTGAACGATGAGAATTGATGCTGATTTTGAGTGTGGCAATATTATTGTCCAAGAGCTTACTGATACGGGCGCCATTCTTTTTATCCGCCCCGACAGTGAAGCGGAATATTTTCAGTGGTTCTACTTCCGAGTAATCGGTGTGCCAGATATCGCCAGAACATTCAAGTTCGCCAATGCTGGTGAGGCCAGTTACGTAAAGGCATGGCAGTACTACCGGGTGCTGGTGTCTTATGATGAGAAAAATTGGTTTCGTATCCCTACCAAATACGATGGGTCGACCCTGACCATCAAACATACTGCAGTGGAATCAACTACGTCGTATGCATTTTTTGTACCTTATCTAACGGCGCAACGGGAAGCCTTGCTCCAAGAGTGTGAAAGTTCTCTACTCGTTACGCGGCGTAACATTGGCAGATCACACCTAGGGAAGCCACTGGATATGGTCGAGATTGGGGATGCGGTCCACCCGGTCAGAAAAATTTGGGTGATCGCTCGACAACATGCTGGTGAGTCGATGGCTGAATGGGCTACCGAAGGCTTAATCAAGCGCTTGCTTGATCCATTGGATAGCGCATCACATGCGTTGTTGAGTAAAGCAAAGGTGTATGTGGTCCCAAACATCAATCCAGATGGCAGCGCACTCGGTAACCTGCGAGCCAATGCAGCCGGGGTAGACCTCAATCGGTCCTGGGCCGAACCCGACGATAAATGCCCAGAGATTGTCGCTATTCAAAAGGCAATGAAAGAGATTGGCGTGGATTTTTTTCTGGATATGCATGGTGACGAGGAACGTCCATTCATCTGGGTCGGCCATCCCGATGTTAATCAGTCAACGAAGGCTAAGCAGATCCAGCACCAATTAGAGCAAGAATTGGCAGAACGCAATCCGGAAATCCGTCCTGCTCCTAAAGAATTAGGAGAAGAGGTGATTGACAACTTGGGTTTAGCATCAAATTGGGTGGCGGCCACCTTTAACTGTCCGGCCTGGATTACGGAACTCCCTTTCGCAAAGCCGGCTGATATGGGCGATGAAGCGGATAGTATGCTTCAAGAGGGCTGCCTGCGTTTCGGGCGCACCTGTGTAGAAGCGTTAAACGTTGTTGTTGACTAATTCGAAAAAGGAGCCTTATGAAAATTACTGATATGAATTGGATGCAAGTCGAGGCCTACCTAGAGCACGATGACCGGTGTGTCTTGCCCTTAGGGAGTGTCGAGCAGCATGCTTACCTCAGTCTGGCTGTAGATAGTATCTTGTCCCAGAAAATAGCCGTTGATGCGGCAGAACCTTTGGGTATTCCTGTGTTCCCGGTACTGTATTATGGTCTTGCCCCGCATTGGACCGCCTTCCCCGGCTCAGTGACTCTACGTATTGAGACTTATGTCCAGCTCGTCCGCGATCTTCTGAATAGCTTCGCCAAAAGCGGGTTCAAACGAATCTTAGTTGTGAATGGGCATGGGGGCAATATGCCAGCGGCAGGGGTCGCGAATGAGATGACCATGGTTTACCCAGAAGTTAAGGTGAAATTCCATAACTGGTGGAATGCTCCTAAGACCTGGGCGAAAGTAACGGAAATTGACCCGGATGGCTCGCACGCTTCCTGGATGGAGAATTTCCCTTGGACCCGCCTGGAAGGGCTCGATGTGCCCGATAAAAAGAAGCCAATGGCCGATTTTTCCTACTTCACGATGCTCAATCCAGAGGAAAAACGTGCCTATAGCGGTGATGGCAATATGGGCGGTGTGTACCAGCGGTCTGATGAAGACATGTTAGCCGTTTGGGACGTCGCAGTTGAGGAAACACGGGCCTTACTTGAATCATGGCGAGAATAGACGGTGCAATTTCTTATGTGGGTCGCAGGTGCGATGGGGGGTGCACTGGGCGCATTTGTGAACATCGGTACTGATTACATGGAGCCAGGGTTGATTCACTTTGGTGGGCATGGCGCAATGCTCTTTGCGACGGCACTCACAAATCAATCTATCACCGATTCTATGGCTGATCTCAACTATCGCAGCGTTTACATCGACCTGGCACGAGGGGTGCTATGTGTCGCCAGTCACAGGATATCGTCTTACAACCATTTAACGGTTTTGAACCGGTTGCATTCTTGACGGGAGGCAATGATACCGATGCGAACAAATCATCGGATGAGTTGGTCACCTTCAACCGTGGTTCTGGAAAAACACAGAGCGGCATCTGGTGGGACCTAGCCGCGCGCAAGCGCCGCACCAAAATAGGGAATACGAACAAATAATGTTTAAAGGGAAACAATTAGGGATTGCCATGCCGGTTACCAGACGCCTGGTCGAACTCATCCGTGATCTTGAAGAAGGTAGGCGATCTCAAGGGTTAGCGTCGCTGGATGTGTTGAAAGAGAGCGTAGAATGAACATCGAATTTTCGAATAAAACAGTTATCGTCACTGGGGCTGCACACGGAATTGGGCGCGCGATCAGTCTGGCATTCGTTGAACGCGGTGCTCAGGTGTGGGCTTGCGATGTATTAGCCAATGAATTAGCTGAAACACGGCGGCTCTGCCAGAATGTAGCTGGCAAATTTGAAATACGTTCGGTAGATGTAACCGACAGGGATGCGGTGTTCGCATTTGTAACCGAAGCAACGCAGGCTAGGGGAAAAGTCGAAATCCTGGTCAATAACGCTGGCGGTGTCTTGGGGCAGGTAGGTCGCCACCTTGAAGAGATCAGTACTCAAGATTGGGATAGCATTTACAATGTCAACACTCGTGGAGCATTCTACTTCAGTCAGGCTGTAGCTCCGGGTATGAAAAAGGCGCGGTTTGGACGGATCATCAATATTTCCAGTGGTGCCGGTTTAGGCATTAGTCTGACGGGTATCCAGGCCTATACCTCTGCTAAAGCGGCACAAATTGGATTGACCCGCCAACTGGCCCATGAGCTGGGTCCCTGGGAGATCACCGTTAACAATATCGCTCCTGGCTTCGTCCGATCCAATCCAACCACTGAACGCCAGTGGGAGTCTTACGGAGAAGAAGGACAACGGGCATTGGTGAATAGTATCGCATTGAGGAGGCTGGGATCGTCGGAGGATGTTGCTCATGGAGTACTGTTCTTAGCCTCGACATACGCTGGGTGGATTACCGGGCAAGTTATTTCAATAGATGGAGGGAAGTGAAGGCCGGAACTCTCCTCGACCATCTCAAAGCAAAGCAGGAAACTATTCTGGCAGAACTGATCGAATTCGCCAGCATTCCATCCGTTTCGTAGAAACAAATATCAGGATCATCTCTATAATTTTCTTGGTATAAGTCATTGATGTGAGTACCTATGACCTGAATCGGATTACCGACTTCGGTAAAATGTTCTTCAAATAACTCCCAGCATGGCCATCCGGGGGTAAACCAAGACGACGTGTCCTTTCTTTCTTCATGCGACTCAGCTACCGTCTTGGGGTTAGTAGCGATTGTCCTCCTCATATTTTTTATTTCTTCAGTAGGTTGGAGACCAGAGAAGAGATTTGATTCTTTTTTGTCCCACAAAATCTGCGAGGATTCAGATTTGCTATTCGTTATTCTTTTTACCTTATGTCTGCCGTCAGCGCTTATGGGACAGAATTGTAGGATTTGATAAGGGAGGGTTTTTGGCTCATCGTAGCTGCCAAGGAGCGAAGATGAGACAAAACCCGGAACACGACGCACCGTGCCTGAGAAGGGGGCGGAGTTTCAACGACCCTGGCTCCATACCAGTCGGGTTCGGGGAGGTATTTTACACAGTTGCCGGGCGATGCAACAGCAGTCATCGGCTGTTGGACTTGGGTGAAAAGGGCGTTTATCCTTCCTATACTC
>PBTO01000148.1 GCA_002726595.1 Gammaproteobacteria bacterium
ATTGCGCGATCAGTGCCATCTATTGAAGGGGTGATACCGGGTCGATATTCCCAGATCAGGTCACCGTTAGCGGCATCCAGAGCCTGCACGACACCGCCCGGAACCGGTATAAACATGACGCCGTTATGCACCAGTGGAGCGGCCTGCCCGGAACCAGTATCGTCGATGGCCCAGGACCAGACGAGCTGTAATTGCTTGACATTATCGGTGTTGATTTGATCCAGCGGGCTATAGCCCCAGCTATTTTGCCTGCCGCGCCAGCTCAGCCATTCCCCGGTCGGAGGGTTTTGCAGCATCTCATCGGTGACGGCATCAAATTCAGCAATCTGTGCCAGGGAAGATGAACTGCTGAGTAGCAGAGCAGCAAGGCAGAGTCTCTTGTTTGGTTTCATCGTGTTGCCTTGTGTGGGTGTTTAGATATGGAATCAGCAGCATAAACACTCTCGTTGCGCGAGTCTACTCTGCCGGACGGTCCTTCTCGAGGATTGGATCAAGGATCAAATTCAGTAATTAAAGTCACATTTTGTTTCAAAAGCCGATATTCAGATTTTGGCGTCGATTCACCGCTTCGTTGGCAAAAAAACATGATGGATTAAGCGCCAAACAGCGTAATATTAAATACCCTTGCCATAATCAAAATTAAACTTAATCCGGTAAATATAAACAAGCTCAGGTACGAAAAATACTTGGCAAATGTAGAAGGATAAAATGCCTTGTCTTCTTTTGGTATGATGGTGAGGCAGAAATACACGTTGAAAAAATAAATCACCGGTGCAACGAAGTAGGCCAGTGCAGATGCGACCAGCACCAGATACACAGGTCGGGGTACACCGATAATAATGCCGAGCGCAGCGACCAGTGAAAAGATCATGGTGATGCGATAAATATTGTATTCAGAATACCATTTGGTTTTGTGCTCACTTCCCAATTCCTTCTTGTCCAGCCCCTGTAGCTTCGCCGTAGCTGGAAAAATATTGCGGCAGCAAGCACCCACTATGCGCGGCCAGCCATCGAAGTAATTGAACGCAGTTGAGAAAGTCGCAGCGAATGCCCCGACCAGAAATACCACCATCAAGCCATTGCCGACGCTTTCAGTAAAAATCCGAGCGATGTCCCCGATCACGGCTTGTCCTTCAACCTCGCTGGGATACATCCACACGGCAGCGAGGATAAGGAATATGCAGGCGATAATGAATGACACGATATGGCCGAGACGAAAATCCCACAAGCCAATGGTGAACCAACGCTGGCAGTAAGTCTGGGCATGTTCTGGTAGCCGGGAAGTGTCTATGGCCAAATGATCTTTATTTGGCGCAAAGGGATCGAAACGCTGTGCCAGTCCCATCTCTTCCAGTGTGCCTCTTATTTTTCCCATGCCTGCTTTCTTGGCCTTGCCCCATTCTGATGCCTGCAAAGACACATCGATACCGGTGGGTAAAAGTCCGAGAAAGCCGGCGATAATAAGCCATGACCCCACCGGGAAGTCGATGATAAAAAAGTATTGCGCAACCGAAACAGAAGGCGGTTCGACGAAGAAAACGAAAACGGTAGTAACAAAAAGAAAGCCGGCTGCTCCTTTGGCCACTTGTTCCACAATTTTATAGTCGCCACGTAATAAAATGAAAACGCAAAGTGTTCCTAATATTACAGCAAAGACTTCGATCGGTATTTCAAATCCCAGCGCCTCGGTAAATAAATAACTGAATAGAAAAAACAGCACCGCCGCGGCGGCGATCAAGCGACCCGCCTGACCGATAACGCATTGTAATAATGTAGTGGCCATCACATACCACAGCGGCCATTTTTTCCATGCCGTGCCATAGGCTTCGATCAAACTTTTACCCGTGGCGTTGGTAAAGCGGAAAGCCATCTCGAAACCATAATATTTAAATACATAGGCTACGGGAATACACCACATCAGGGCATAGGCGAATCGCCCCCCGGCAGTTGGGGCCGTGATGATGTGGCTGGTGCCAATGCCCGTCATCATGAGAATAATGCCGGGGCCAAAATGAGACATCATTTTGCCAAAGGACATATCAGGTAGTTCCAGCGCTGATAAGGCATCCTGCCCGGCCGGTTCTTTCACTTCATCGTTGGCGCTGCTTTGAGAGCTATCGGTTACTTCTGCCACTTTTTATTCTCCCCGATGAAAACCTATTCTCCATAGGTTCAAATCATTATTGTGTGTTAAGTCAGGCCCAGTTTTTCTGCCAGCCCGATGCGTTGTAATTTTCCGGTGGGACCCTTCGGAATCTCTTCCAGAAAAACCACTTTTTTGGGTACTTTAAAATCTGCCAGACGCGTTGCGGCATAATCACGCAATCCGCTCTCATCCAGTTCCGCATCCGCTTCCAATACGACAGCGGCGGCCACTTCCTCACCCAGTTTCTGATGGGGCATGGCGAAGGTAGCCACCTGTGCCACGCTCTCATGGTCGAGCAGTATTTCATCCACTTCGCGGGGAGAAATTTTCTCACCACCGCGGTTGATGATTTCCTTCAGCCGACCGGTGAGAGTCAAATAGCCTTCATCATCGATCTTGCCCTGATCACCGGTGCGAAACCAGCCGTCAGTGTAGGCGGTGGCATTGGCTTCCGGATTATTGAGGTAGCCCGAGGTCACGTTTTCGCCCTGAATGACTACCTCGCCAATTTCACCGGCGGATAAATGATCGCCCTGCTGATTCATGATCGATACCTTCGGCCCCGCCGCCAGACCGACAGAGCCAGGTTTTTGCGAGCCTCTTGGCAATGGATTACAGGCCATCTGGTGCGCTGCTTCAGTCATGCCATAGGCTTCGATCACCGGTGTATCAAATGTTTCTTCGAGCTCTGCCATCACTTGCGGTGGCAGGGAAGCCGAGGACGATCGCAGAAAACGCAGACCGACGCTGTCGATAATCTCGCGATTGCGACCCGCCCGCGACAATATTGCCTGGTGCATGGTGGGCACGCCGGTATACCAGGTGGGCCTGACTTCTTCCAATTCTTTAAAAAATTTCAGCGCGTTAAAACCCGGTGTGCAACTGACACTGGCCCCTGCATGCATGGAACCCAATACGGCGGCGATAAGCCCGTGTATGTGAAACAGCGGCATGATATTCAGACATTGATCGGATGAACTCAGTGACAGGGAGTTGGCGACGTTGCGCGCCGAAGCGCAGACGTTTTGCTGGCTCAGCGGCACCAGCTTGGGTCTTGAGGTGGTGCCGGAAGTATGCAACACAAGTGCAATGTCATCGGCGTTGGCAAGACCGGTCGTTGGGGAACTATTCGCTACCGGTTCACCGAGTAATTCAAATTTACCGGCCGGATCTGCTTCCCTGTGCAGCAAACTGGCCACATTGATGCCCAGCTTTCTGGCACTGGCAACAACAGGAGAGTCGGTGTTTTCGGCAACGACTAACAATTTAGGCTTAAGATCTTCGAGATAGAAACCAAATTCTTCTTCGCGATAATTGGGATTAAGAGGAGCGGTGGTGGCAGCGGCGCCAATACAGATAAATGCGCTGGCCATCTCCGGCCCATTGGGCAGCACAATTGCCACGGGGTCATTACGGCCGACTCCCAACTCATTCAGGCGTGAGGCGGTGTAGTCTACCTGGGCGCGTAAGCCGTCATAAGTGAGTGCTTGCTGGCCTGGTGCGGTGATTGCGGTATCTGCTCCGTTACCGCTGCTTATTAATTCTCCTAATGTCTTCATGCTGAGTTCTCGGCGAAAAACCAGCAGTGTGCTAAAACCCCATGCCCTATGTCAAGGGCATGCTCAAGGTTGCTGGCAATTCTTTTGGATGCAGGATTTTGCCTCGTTGTAGGATCAGCATTAAGGTAGACTTGTCCTTCACTGATATAGCCTGATGATACTCAGATAAACGGGGAACGGACTTGCGAATTTGTATATATGGAGCCGGTGCCATAGGCGGCTATCTGGGCGCCATGCTTGCCGCAACGGATGCTGAAATCAGTTTGATCGCCAGAGGCCCTCATTTGCAGGCCATGCAGGCCAATGGTTTAAAGCTGATAACCGGAGAGGGCGAGAGTGTTCATCGACTCAATTGCACGGATAAGCCGGAATCCCTGCCGCCGCAAGACTATGTCATCGTCACGCTGAAGGCCCACTCCGTGCCGCGCATCGTTCCCCAGATAGATGCCTTGCTGGGAAGCGAGGGCGCGGTCGTCACTGCGGTGAACGGGATTCCCTGGTGGTATTTCCATGGTCTGGAAGGCCCCTTGAAGGACAAGCGTCTGCACACCGTAGACCCGGATGATCAACAGTGGCAGCGCTTGCGCCCGGAGCGCGCCATTGGCTGCGTCGTGTACCCGGCCTGTGATCTGGTGGAGCCAGGTGTCATTCGACATGTGGAAGGCAATCGCTTCACTTTAGGCGAGCCCAGTGGAGAAAAAACCGAGCGCGTAAAAGCGCTGAGTCAAATTCTCATCCAGGCGGGATTGAAAGCACCGGTGCGGCCAAGAATCAGAGACGATATATGGGTAAAGCTCTGGGGTAACCTGTGTTTCAATCCGATTAGTGCGCTCACGCACGCCACGTTGGATGTCATAGCAACTGAACCGGGTACACGGACCATTGCCGAGCGGATGATGCAGGAAGCCCAGTCGATAGCCGAAAGTCTGGGCGTGCGGTTTTCGGTGGATATAGAGACGCGTATCAACGGTGCGGCCAATGTGGGGGCACATAAGACTTCAATGTTGCAGGATCTGGAACAAGGCCGCCCCATGGAAATCGACGCGCTGCTAACCGTGGTACAGGAGATGGGAGCAATGACTGGAATAGCCACACCGACCATCGATGTTGTTTTGGGACTCGTCATTCAAAGGGCACAGCAGGCGAATTGCTATACCTAAAAATTTTTTACCCGGCTCATCACCGGACGGAAGTGAAGGATATGAGTAAGTGGATACGATTCAGGCGACAGAACTCCGAAACTGAAGAGCTTGGCAAACTACTCGACGATGTTGAATTCGAAAATCAACGCGTCGCCGTGTGTAGCGGAGAACTATTTAATGGTGCTGAACCCACTGACGAAGTATTGCCAGTTAGCGACCTGGTTCTGCTCACTCCCTGCTGGCCTGGCAAGATGATTGGTTTGTGGAAGAACGTCCGAAGCGCCGCCGAAAAACAGGGTCTGACCATCCCGGAGGAACCGCTGTATTTTCTCAAACCCAATAATTGTTTTTTGCCCCACCTGGGAGAGATTCGACGCCCGGACTATTACGATGGCCGAATCATCTACGAGGGCGAACTCGGCGTAGTCATCGGCAAAACCTGTCGAAATGTTTCTGTACAGGAAGCCAGTGGCTACATTTTCGGTTACACCTGTGTTAACGACGTGACCGCACTGACCTTAATCGACAAGGACCCAAGCTTCCCCCAGTGGTGCCGTGCCAAGAGCATGGATACTTTTGGTGCATTCGGGCCCAGCATCACTACCGATATAGATGTAACACAGCTCCGGGTGCAGACGCTCTACAGAGGCAAATTGCGCCAGGATTACCCGATCAGCGATCTCATTTTCTCGCCACAGCAAATCGTGAGCCTGCTATCCCAGGATATGACCCTGTTAGCTGGGGATTTGATAGCCTGCGGCACGGGCGAGGGCGTGCTACCGATTAAACCGGGCAATACCATAGAGGTTTGTATCGAAGGGCTGGATACTTTATCGAATATGATGGCGGTTGATTAACAATCGAGCAGTTCAGGGCGCCGGAAGTTCGGAATTATAGATATCTCTGATAACCAGCCGGCGACCGTCCGCCTGTTTGCGCCGATTCCATCCCACGGAGGGTGGCGATATCTTCGGCTGTCAAGCCGCTATCGCTGTCACAGCTCATTAATCCAGTTCCGCAAACTAGTTTTGCACCAGTTTGAGGCTGGTGCGCACGGGTGGATTGACGCTGCGCAGGACCAGTAGACGTTGGCCGTCGCGGGAAACATCGTAGGAGCGTCCACCGGTATCTACGAAACCGGGTACGTCCCAGACTGGTTGTGGCGGCGCGATGGAAAGCTCGGGTTCCAGACTGACCTTGCTGGCAAACCACTGGTTGCCGTTGCGGAAGAATATCTCATCACATTCGCGGCACCAGACTGGTTCGATGCCACCATCTGTCGACAGTTGGCGATCGATTTCCCCGTCTGGAAAGGAGCGCACCCAGATTTCATGGCGACCCGTGCGAAGTGATGCATAAGCGACCCAGCGGCCATCTTGCGAAGCCTGGGCACCCCACGCCTGGGGTTCGTCGACGAAGAGGTTAAACTGGCTTGAATCAACGGCCTGATATCCTAATCCAACACTAGGAGCATTAAAGAAAATTGAATCATCGATGGACCAGAACGAGGCGGTAAACCAATAGGGTCGCATGATTGTCACTGGCTTTAATGTTTGGCTGCGGTTCAGATCGATTGAACCAGGGAGGAATCCCTCACGGCTCTGTTGAGTAACAATGAGATTACTGTCATCGGGTGACCAGAAGGGCCATCCTGCTGCGCCGCTGATTGGCAACCTGCGTGCTGTATCAGTCTGAAATTGGTAAATCTGCACGAAGTCCTGAACGTCGACTACGTGAATAGCGAGTTGCTGATCATTTGAGGAAAGATCGAAAGTATTATAAAAACCATGCGCTAAGGGAACTTCTTCGACATCTCCTGAGCGATCTATCCACTGCAAACTGGCTATTGTACTGTCTCCGCCCTCGGCATAGGCCAGCAGACCGTTGGCAGAAAATGTTACCTGTATCTGACCGAAGATGGATTCCATAGCAACATTACTGACAACACGCTGTGCCTCCCCGGTAATCCCGAGCGAGTCGACATCAAAGGCGGCGGTATAAAGCGCACCTCCCCGGCCGAACAGCAAGTGCCCGCTGGGAACATATCGGGCACCGTATCCTGAATCGAGCAGTATACGTTGTTCGGATTCCACGGTGTCGACTAAGGTTATACTCGCATAGTCCATGGAATTGGATTCATTAGTCTGGATAGACAAATGTAGCGAGGATTGCGGCAATACTTCCGAAATTACAGTTGTAGAAGGTTCATCGGAAAACTCAACCGGGACCAGAGCGCCACCGGATGCAGATGTTTGGGTTAGATACCCGCCCTCTCTTGTGGCAACGAATATACTGTCATCGGACTGCCAGAAAGCACTTATTGGTATTTCAGCATTGGCCAGAGTGACTGGCGTACCTCCTATTACTGTTACCTTTTTCACCTGTGTATTAGTGAGAAAGCCCAGCCATTGGCTATCCGGTGAGAAAAACGGGAAAACGGCGCCCTCAGTGCCGGCAACCGGCTCGAAACCATACTGGGCCAAGTCCCGCATAAACAGTTGCTTGGCACCCCCAGCGATTTCTCCAACATAGGCCAGATAACGCCCATCCGGCGACAACGCAATACTGGTGCTGTGAAAACCAATCAGCGGAGGCGGACCACCCACCACCAAAGGTGCATCGGGATGCAATTCGATGGTCGTGCGGATTGGGAGTGACGAGCCGACATTGGCACTGTCGACTACCGCTGCAGTCAAGCCAGCCTGCTGGTCTGAGCCAGGTCCTGGATTCCCGGAATCGAGTACATACTGATCAACCACCAGAAATCCCACAGCCAACAACACCAGAGCCAGCATGGCATTGGTGATTCGCTGAGCGGGGGCGTGGCTAACAGTTGGCGCGGTCTCGCTGTCTGCAGCAGGCCTGACGCCATCGGGCGTTAATTCGAACGCCCAGGCCATAATCAAGGTGATTGGAAAACCCAACAGCAATAACACGACTATCAATGACAGAGTCCAGTCCGGCAGTTGCAGGGCAGGAAGCAGCGACTCCGAAACCTGAATCAACACCCAGGCAACGATGGCATAGGCGGCTCCGACCTTGACTATGTTGCGGCGTTTGATCTCTTGTAATAGCTTGCTCATTGAGAGAAGAAATCCTGTTGTTGTTTTTCTTATGCGAGTACCAACTTCTACACCGGAGATGGCATACTAACACTGTTATATGCAGGGCTGCATTGGTTTGCACTCGGTACAACTATTGCTGTGACTGTACTGGCCAAGAGTAAAAAACACTACCCTTTGGTGCCACCCGATCAGGGAGTTGCTTTTGAATGGGACCGTACTATCGTATTTTTTAATGCCTTATTTTATTAAAGGCGATAAAACACTGTGCGGTGCGTGCTGGTTTCAGTTTGGCGTATTTTTACTTGTGGGCAGTGATGCGAAAAAAATACGAGCTAAATATGGATCAATTCAACTTATAACAAAGTTGGAACAATCATATAAAAGACTAAGCCCCCTGGATTTCACCCAGACCTCGAGTTGTCTTTTTCAAACAGCGCTGCCACCGCTAGCCCATAATCCATCGACTCGCCCCGCTAGAGACTAACCGCAGTTTTGGCATCGATTTCCAGCCTCAAACTTGCATTATCCAGTTCAATTGCCGATGACCCGGGCAAACCTGTGTTCGTATTCGTTAATTGTGCAGTGTTGCTTTGCTCCGTGCTAAATTGAGGAAACAAAGCGGATTCGATTTGCTTGCCGGCAAAATTGATAAAGACCAGTTTCTGAGAATTCGCCTTCTCTCCCTGTTTTTGATTAGTTGCCGCGCAGTTACTAGTGATGCCATTACCAGAGAGGTCTTTAGATGAGGGACTTTTAATAGAGAGGCTTTTGATAGAGAAAACCTCCTGATGCAACAATCGATGATGATGCCTGCATAACAGCACAAGATTATCCAGACTGGTTACGCCGCCATCGCACCAGTGTTGTATATGGTGGGCATCGATGAAACGGGATTCACAGCAGCCGGGAAATCGACAGCCCTGATCACGTAGTTTGAGTGCCCGGCGCATGGCCGGAGGCACGGTACGGGTTTTTCTGCCCACATTGAGCACATTGCCTGCAGAATCTTCCAGCACAGTGACCAAACTGGCATCGCAGGCGAGTCGCTGCGCTGTTGCCGTAGCAAGCGGAGCAACAAAGCAGCTATTGTCGAGCTGGTATTGAGCTGTTTCGGTTTCATCATGGCACCGGGCATCGAGATGAACCATGACCTGGTATTTATCGCCCCCTGTTAGCGGCGTCAATTGAGGTTGAGGTGACAGATCCTGATTAAGAGTGGCAAGCAGATATTCCGCCATGCATACCAGTACATCTGCTTGTTGTTGGGTAAAGGTGGGTTTGGACACATCGGCTAAAAACGTTTCCGCGGAAACGTTTTTATGTGCAGTTTCGCGTGTGGCCGGGGGAGGCGCATCTGCTGAATACTCGACATGGCCGTGCTGCAATGGATTATCCAGTCGTTCCTCTGATGGCGCTTCTAATTGTGCCTCTAATTGGACCTCCACTAGTCCGCCTGCTCGCTCTTTCAATCGCCCATCTGCTTCCTCTCCTGAATCTGCCTCGCAACGTTTCCGCGGAAACGTCTTTTCTTCAGCCTCGACCTCATCCATTGCAAGCTGCAACTCCTCTGTCTGCTGGAATTCTTCATCCCTTATCGATTGTAATACTCTATCCATCGCCTTTAGGAAAAGGGCGCCGTCCTCGGCAGGCAATTTGCCTTTAAACACCAGCATGCCATCATCATCGTAATACCAGGAAAATTCTCTTGCTTCGTACTGTGTTTTGTCCGGGCAGGCTGCGTTCAATCGCTTCGCTCGTTGATATTTTCTGACCAGTGTTTCCACATGCTGGGCCGTACCATGTCGGGCGATGTCCAGTAGATAGTCTTCATTATCCGGCGTTGCAGTGCGCGTCATCGCCCTGACCTTGGAGTAGCTGATCGCGCCGGTAGAAAATGCCTGATCAATCAGCGGCAATGACTCGAGACATTTTGCCACTCTTACTTTTTCCCGCGCCGCGCCCAAATCAATGCCGCAGTAATAGTTCAACCAGTGTGCTGGCG
>PBTO01000149.1 GCA_002726595.1 Gammaproteobacteria bacterium
AAGAGCGGGAAATGACTGCTCTGTTTTCTGATCTGGCAGGCTTTTCCACGTTCTCTGAGAAATTAACCCCGACAGAACTGGTGGACTTTCTAAATGATTATCTTAGCGCCATGTCGAAAATCATAATTCACTACGACGGTACCATTGATAAATATGAAGGCGATGCAATTATCTGCTTTTGGGGAGCGCCAGGCACGCAAGAAGATCACGCCAAACTGGCCTGCGAGGCAGCCGTTGAAATGATTGCCACGCTGGATAAACTGAGGGTGGAATTCGTGGCGCGAGGGCTACCTGAGTTGCACGTTCGAATCGGTGTTAACAGCGGTAAAATGATCGTTGGCAACATGGGTTCCAAACAAAGAATGGACTACACCATCATGGGTGATACGGTGAATCTGGCATCCAGGCTCGAAGGCGTGAACAAACTTTACGGTTCAACTATCATGATATCGGAAGATACCCTAAGTTTGCTCGGTAATGATTTCGCCGTCCGGGAAATCGATACAGTTCGCGTAATGGGCCGGTCCAGCCCAACCATTATTTTTGAACTCCTTAGTCGTGCAGAGGATCTCCCGGATACTACAAGAAAGGTAGTTGATACCTACTCTGAAGGATTGGCACTGTATAAAAATCGGCAGTACGCGGAAGCGGCAAAATTGTTCACAAAATGTGTAGAACTGGACTCAGCTGATATGGTTTCACAAACCTTATTGGACAGATGTCTGGATTTTGTTGAGAACCCACCAGCTCCGAAATGGGATGGAGTGACTACTCTGGATACAAAATAGCAGTGCGTAAAAGGCTTGATCACAAATAGAAAATTTCTCAATCACCTCGATCCAGATACTGATCTTGCTTCACGCAAGCTTTCAGCTATCGAGCGAGTGGTTGAATGGATCGACTCCGAGCTTAAACTCTCAAACAAGCGCCTGTGTGATCTTGGCTGCGGGCCGGGCCTGTACACACAGCGCTTCTCCGAAATAGGAGCAAAGGTAACCGGGGTAGATTTCTCTACCTATTCTCTCGAGTATGCAAAGAGTGAAGCTGCAAAGTGCGGTCTGTCTATTCGCTATGTCAATGCGGACTACCTCATAGACCCATTGCCAAACGAGTTCGATGTCGTATCGTTGATTTATTGCGATTTCTGTGTCCTGTCTCCTTCCCAGCGGCAGGCACTACTAAACCGAATTGCAGACATGCTAAATCCGGGCGGAAAGCTTGTGATCGATGTAGCCGGAATTGCCGCGCTGGATCAAAAATCAGAGATAACCCTCTGTGAGAATCAGCTTATGAATGGCTTCTGGGCAGAATGCGACTACGTTGGGATGCAAGGTACCTTTATCTATCCGGAGCAGTCACTGGCTTTAGATCGCTACCTGATTGTTGAGCCGAACGAAACATGGGAGATATTTAACTGGTTCCAGCATTTCACGCCATCGAGTTTAGAGTCCGAATTATCCCACGCCGGATTCGAGGTTGAGCACATGATGGGATCACTCACAGGGGAGAAGCTGAAACCTGACAGCAACGTTATCGGAGTCATTTCCCGCAAGCATTAGAATGCTAAATAGGGATAGATTTATTTGTGTATTTAGCCGTTGTATTTGAGCAGGCCGCGTTCAGGCATGGACCCGGGCCTGCCTCTGTATTAAATTATGGGCAGAAATAGATCTATCCCAATCAATTTATTGCTGTACCCTAACCCTGGCTCTCACTATGAGGAGAATAAGATGAAGAATATGAATTTTGGCGGCCGCAGTCGGGGATCCTCATGCTGGATCATGGTTTGTACTGTGCTCACTACTGTATTTGCAGCGCAAGCGACAGCCCAGGCAGCTGCGGATAACCCCTACCAGGTCATTTATGATTGGGGCGAACTGCCAGGGGCACGGGCCATGGGTGTGGTTACCGGTGTCCAGCCCGACCCCGATGGCGAGCATATATGGATACTGGAAAGATGTGGCACCAACCAATGTGCTGGATCGCAATTAAATCCTATCCATAAGCTGGACAGCGAAGGCAATACCGTGAAGAGCATTGGCGCGGGACTCTTCGCCTGGCCACACGGATTCGACATGGATGATGAAGGCAATTTCTGGGTAACAGAAGGAGCACCCGCCGGAGATGCCAGGGGCGAACCTGGTATGGCATTGGGGATGGGCCATCAGGTATTGAAAGTAAACCAGGATGGCGAGGTGCTGATGAGGCTGGGAGAAGCGGGCGTACCCGGGGACGATGAAACTCACTTTAACGGACCAGCGGCGGTGCTGGTGGCTCCCAACGGTGAGATCTGGATTGCTGATGGCCACCGCGGTGGCAATAACCGCGTTACGAAATTCTCCGCCGAGGGTGATTTGCTCTTACAACTCGGCGGTGGCATCGATTCACTAAGTCGGGAAACCAGTTACTTTAACGACCCCCACGATCTGAAGATGGACTCCCAGGGCCGGGTCTTTGTGGCGGACCGAGGCAACAACCGTATTCAGATCTTCAGCCAGGCCGGAGAGCTGCTGGATATCTGGACTCAATTCGGTCGGCCCAGCGGTATCTGGATCGACTCCAACGACACGATTTATGTTGCCGATGGCATGTCCGGAGCACAGTGGAACACTGGCTGGCAACGGGGTATTCGCATCGGCAGTGCTGCCAGCGGCTGGATCACCGAGTTCATTCCGGATTATGAAGTACCCACCGGCAGCGGTATTGAGTTCCTGGCTTCAGATAGTGAGGGCAATATCTACGCCGGTCAGGTAGGCCGTCAACGCTTCGAGAAGTATGTCCGGGTGCGACCTTAGATAAAAAGGGGAACAGACCACGTTTTAGAAATAGAACCTAAAACGTGGTCTGTCCCCCTTTTTCCCTATTCAGTTACGTTTACCGTAATATACCCGTCGTCATAGAGCCCACCGTCATCGGCGCGTCCCCAGAGTACATAGCTTCCCGGTTTATCGAATGTGGCGGTTACTTCTATCATGCCATCTGGCGGAATTTCTGGTGGCAACCACAATGCACCCCAGGGTGAGTTGGCCGAAGCGCGCGTGTCTTCCCATACTTTAGTCTGTGGTGGATCGAACGTCACATTGCCTTCCCCACGATACACACTCCAGCCCAGGTACAGGGCATTTATTTTACCTACTGTGGGTCTTGCGGGAGGGCGAAACATGGTGCGCATTAGCGCGCTTTCGGTACGGGTAGATCGAGCTCTGGTTCTCGGCAGGCCATCATCCTCAATCTGGGCCCGCAGAGTTATTGTTTCGCCAACTCTAGCAGTGCGTACTTCATCGCCCTGAACTGTTAAAACTGGGGGGGTATTGGATCGAGATTCAGGGCTGCTGGTGCCAATTCCGAGAGAACCGGTTTCTGAAGCGATAATCATATTATCAACCCGGTAGTCCCGTTGCAGCGTTGCATACGCTTTGGCTTCTAAGCCATTCACACTCAGCGTCCAGACCAGTTCACGATCTCCCCAATCAGCAGGCACATCGATTTCAAAAGTGAAGCGATTACGGCGGGGATGAAAAACCGTCGGTTGACCCTGGTCTGCCTCACCCGGGGTTAAAAAATTACTCTCTCCAATTGCTACAAATGGCTCCTCTTCCCAATTCTCGTTCATGTAACCGAACATGAAACTAAATGTCCCGTCGGGATTTGAACGCCAGCCTTCAAAAGCAGGCCAAACCGGCTCACCGTGCAAAAATGTATCCGCATAGAGCATTGAAGGGGTAAGCAGGAGAAACAGGCCCGTTAGCAGAGATTTCACTCTGTTCAGTTTATTGCTTAAATTTTTCACTTTTTATGTCCTCGTTATCTGCAGCAAGCTGATTGCTCAGGAAAGCAGGATAAGAATATGGCGCCCCTAGTCCCCTTCGACTGGGGATACCAATGCAGCGCCGCACAATGGACAACCGATTACATGATCATTGGGCCCCATATTCAGCACCTCGCGCCGCTCTTCCATAGCTTCCAGAAACTGTTCCTGGATCATGGTTACCCGCATGCCGAGGTCTACAAACATATTCTGTACCGAACGATTTCCAGACCCCTGCCAATTGCGTGGATCGGGGATGTTGGCGTTGCTATCGGTGTTATTCATATAACCAGTGATATGAAGAATAGTCCCTGCAGGCAACAGAGGTGTAGCAGAATCTTCGAATTGATAACTGCGTACCCAGTTGTGGTCGTAACCCACACAGGACAGGGTTTCAATCTGGTGACCCCAGATCGCTTCCAGACACATACGATCTCCGGGAGCGTGTAAATGGGGCTCGAATGAGATGACCTTGGTATGCTGGCCCAGAGTGGTATAAGCATGCAACTCCTGATCTTTCTGATTGGGAACAACGCTTATATCAACCCCGTTACCGTTAAAACCGATGGACTCTCTATATTCTGGCTCATAGCCCCTGTCATGAAACCTGAAACCAACTTCCAGATGCGCTGTGGTGTCTCTGCCGTTGGAGTGTAGATGAACCGAATCCGAATAAATCGCAGAGCCTGCTCTTAAGAGCTTGCCAGCCCCATCGTCAAAGAAGTCAGCATTGCGTCCCACTTCATGTACTGGAAACGGCGCAGTGAATTGGCGTTCGAGATTTCCTTCGCTGTCCAGTTGTGCCGTTCCCCAAAGCATGTGATGGAAAATAAAGCGTCCTCCAACGGTACCGGTGACCTGTGTCATATCGACATCGCTTACTTCGACAATCTCTACAGATTTAATGTAGCGGTCTTCTGTCAACCCGGTTGGCACGGTTTCAATTTCGCCCCACCAGTCGGGCGTTCCAGCCAGCTTGGTTATGTCAGCTAATCTGACTATGAGATCAGGCGTGCCGGCTTTCCATTTTGTATTGTCATCGAAAACCAGAGGCTGGGGTGCATCTGCCGGATCGCCTTTCGGTGTACCACTTCTCGCCCAGGTGGAAATAGCCGTGATTTCTTCATCGTTTAAGGATGTGTCTTCCTTGAAACTCTGGATACCGATATTTTTCTCTACATACCACGGCGGCATGGCACCGGCCCGGTCACGCAACCCGGTTTTATACTCCATCAACCCGGCAAATGGAGCCACTTCATCGTAAGTCACCAATGGCATTGGACCGCCACCGCCAGCCCGATGACAATTCTGGCAGCTACGCTGCAGGATTGGCTCGATGTCTTTGTGGAAGGTGATTTCGCCAGATTGGCCAGATGAGATCGCTGGAATAAGCAGGAAAGCCAGCAAGCCTGGGAATAATATCTTGTTAATATGTTTCATAGTTCCACCCTTTAATTATCTATGATTGGTTCTTCTTCTCTTCTGGTGTACTACACAGCTACCTCAAGGTATTGAAGTCCCAGATATTGACGCGTGTATACCACTTTCGCAAGTTAAATAGGGACAGATTTATTTATTTTTCCGGTCTTTCGGATATTAGATTGGTCTCACTATAAAACTATTTCCCGATTCCATGACCGCTAACAAGACAATTCCCACAGCTGGAGCGGGCAGGCAGGAACAAGAGGGGGGGTAACGGGGACGGAGGCATCAAATTAAATGCCTCCATCCCCCTCAGTTTGCTAGATGACCAAGGTGCGGGGAAACTGGGCGTAATTCTCCCAGCGACTGACTTTTTCCGGCATCTGCTCCACGGTTGGCTGCACATGGCCGTTGGCATCGGTTACGCGGGAGACCAGGGTATGTTCACCTCTGCCAGCACCGTTCCAGTCAAGAGTAAACAATTTCCAGGAGTATTGAGTCGACTGCGGATCTATCTGCGCTTCCTGCCAGGGCCCATTATCGATCTTGACTTCAACACTACGTAGCGGGGTACCGTCGTTTAATACAAAACCCGTAATCTTGTGTCGATTGCCAAGTTTTGTCACTCTGACCACGGAGGACTTCAATTGAGTACGCGTGACAGAGTGCTCTACCCAACGCTCCTCGCTACCAACGGCTTCCCTTTTCAGGGTAACATAATCACGCCCCATGAAACGCCCCATATAACGGCGGTTCTGCACATGGATCTGGGTCAGCCACTTCACGTTGGCCACACCATAAAAGCCTGGAATAAGCAAGCGCACGGGCCTGCCATGGAGCTGGGGCAGCGCTTCACCATTCATTTCCAGCGCCAGCATATTCACATCTCGCATGGCATCTTCCACATGTAGACTACGGGCAAAATTCTGTTCCACATCGGTATCGCGAATGTTTTCCGTGCCGCTGTCGCCGCCGAAGAAGACAATCTCCTTGCCATCAGCTTGAACGCCACATTCCTCCAATATAGATCTAAGACTGACACCACCCCATCTGGCATTGCCAATCAATCCCTGAAACAGACCTCCTGCTCTGTTGCCGCCACACTCGAAGCCTGCATCGATCTGCACCTGGCTCCTAGACCGTAGATCGGCCAACGAATATTCCCGCTCATTATCAACCATGCCTGTGACACTCAGCTTGTAGTTGGCCACATCGAGTTCCGGCTGGCCATAATGCTGCACCACGTAGAAATCCTTGTTATCGGTATAGAAAGAAGAAATCTGCCGTGTGTCCAGGAAGTGTGTACCACCCGGCTGGGCCGTGGGCCGGGAATAGTCTTCCGGCATATCGGAAAAGGGCACCAGCGTCTCGCCCTGGGCAAGTGCAGACAATCCCCAGGGGGGCATACTTGCAACCGCTCCCGCGACAAGCCCGGTGTTCAGTGTTTTTTTCAGCGCTGTGCGCCGATTCATTTTCTCATCATGCATCTTGCAATCCTCACTATGCTCTACTTATCAGTTTCTTTGTAACTACAGTATCTCGAATCAACTGGAAATCAGGCCCATTTGAGCACATGCAGAGCAAAGGTCAAGTAAATTGGCGCCAGGCGTGGTCTATCCCCGACCCCTAGACACGCATCCCTCACATGTTAGTATCAACGGACTGTTATCGAATTACAAAGTATCGATATTGAAAGCATTGATTCCTATTGTTGCCATCCTCGCTGCCACAGCAGGTGCTTTCGCGTTTTATGATTCATCGGATTTCTATAAT
>PBTO01000150.1 GCA_002726595.1 Gammaproteobacteria bacterium
GGCGGCGCCGATCGTCTCACTACCGCAGGGTAGCACTGAAATTGAACGACTGAGACTAAACTGGAAACTAATGATAGAACAGTCTCCACTGGACACAAAAAAAACGCACGCTATCGCCATTCTGCGAAGCGGCGGCGTCAAACCGACGACAATCGAGAATGATATCGTTTCCTTAGCTTTTAAACATCCTGCCCTTAAGGAACAGATAGAGAAAATAGAAAATCAGCGGGTAACGGAGAGAATTATCAGCACTTTCTTGGGCCATCCTTGTCGTGTCCGCTGCACTCTGGAAAATAACCACCTGGTCAAAGCCGCACTGAAAGTTGGCGCTCAAATTATGGAGGAAAAATGAATTTCTCGATGTTAAAACAGGCCCAGGAACTTAAAGCAAAGCTGGATAAAGCTCAGAAGGAGTTAGATAACACTGTGGTCGAAGGCGACGCCGGTCGAGGCACGGTTAAGGTAAGTGTCAACGGTCAGCAAAAAGTACTATCCGTCAAAATAGCACCTGAGGTAATCAACCCGACTAAGCCACAACACCTCGAAGAATTAGTGGTGAAAGCGGCCAACGACGCTATCGGAAAATCGCGGAAAATGGCGGCCAAGCAGCTATCTGGACTAACCGGCGGCTTAAAAATCCCCGGACTTACCTAAACTCCACCCTCTATTATCATTACGAATTCCGATAAGATCGAGGTGTGGTAATCTCTATCGCTTGCAATGACTGACGGGCTTCAAACCAGAAAACATATGCAAACGCACGGGCAGAGGAATAAAATTGAAAGAGAAAGTAATATCGAATCAGAGTCTTCCATCTACCGCCGAGCCAATACAGAGGCTTGTCCAGGAATTAAATAAACTACCCGGTATTGGCCCGAAAAATGCACAGCGTCTAGCCTATTATCTCCTGCGTGCCCCCGAAGAGCAAACCCAACTCTTGGCCGAAACCATCGCGTCCATCAAGCGACAGACAACTCTGTGCCCCATTTGTTTCAATGTAACTGCCACCGACCACTGTCTTATCTGCCGTAACCCAGAACGTGACCAAACTAAGGTTTGTATTGTTGAACAGCCACAGGATATTCTAGCCCTAGAGCACACCCGGATTTATAAGGGACTCTATCATGTCCTCCACGGTGCCATTTCACCCACCGAAGGCGTCGGAGCTAACGATATTCGGATTACAGAGCTGCTGGAACGGCTCAAAAACAAGCTTATCACTGAGGTTATCCTGGCAACCAACACCAATCTAGAAGGAGAGCAAACCGCACTCTACCTAAACCACCTCATTTCCCCACTCTGCATCAAGCTTACACGTTTAGCACAGGGACTCCCCTTCGGCACCGAACTGGAATATGCCGATGATATTACCATCACCCGGGCCTTTGAAGGAAGGCAGGGGTTTTAGTTTTTAAAATCTTTTATTGAAGAAGACGACAATGATAAAAGAGTATGAGGAAAAGACAAGCTCGAATTTTAAAGGCACAATTATTGACACCGAAACTATCGGAGAATTTAATGGCTTGTATCGAAAGACCAATGACTCAAGACGATACGAACATATAAAGCAAGTAATTTTCGGGTTTATAAGTAAACAAGGCCTTCATATATTCTACGTGAAGGAAAGAAAAGAGATACCTGAGCTAAGTAAAAAGATAACAGGATTCATCAACCAGTTAGAAAGACCTTTTTACGCATTCAATACGGATTTCGAGAGCGGCGTCTGGTTTCACCAGCTCAACCATAAAGTGATCTTCGACGGAGAACTAAATAGAGAAAAATACGAACCAAAAGCGGAGGCTATCAGAAACTTAGGTATTTCCAACTATGACGACCCCTTCTATGATAATGGATTATTGTGTATGAAAGCGTGGGAAAATAGACAATTTGATAAAGCCATCGCCCACAATAGAGCCTGCCTTTTAAAAGAAAGGGATATTTTACTCCAAAGGGGATGCAGACCGCCCAATGCATTAAAATTTCATAGATAAAAGTAACTCAAATGTCCAGACCACGAACCTACCAAACCGAAGCCATCATCATTAAGAAGATTAAGTTAGGGGAAGCCGACCGGATTCTTACCCTCTATACCCCCATCTTAGGCAAAATTCAAGCCGTCGCCAAAGGTATCCGCCGCCCCAAAAGTAAGCTCGCCGGGCATCTTGAACTCCTAACCCATAGCACGGTGTCATTTGCTCGCGGCCGTAATCTAGACACCATCATCGGCAGCCAAACCATCGACAGCTTCCTCCCGCTGAAAAGCGACCTCAGCCTGACGGCCTATGCCCTATATACCACTGAGCTGATCAACCAATTCACCGCCGAATACATCGAGAACCGTCCACTGTTTCAACTACTCCTTGAAACCCTACATCAGCTATGCCTAACGGGCAATCGTGAACTCCTCCTGCGGCATTTCGAACTGCACCTGTTCAAGGAAATTGGCTACCGGCCACAACTCCGGGAATGCGTCGTCTGCCGCCAGCCGCTTCAGCCCGTCCTCAATTACTTCTCCTCCGATACCGGCGGGATGCTCTGCCCCGATTGCCGATTGACTCAAACAATAGTTTATCCACTTTCCGTCGACGCCCTAAAGGTGCTCCGCTGGCTACAAGACAACGACTTTATCACCATCAGCCGACTGAAAATAGAGCCAAAACTATCTCACGAACTCGAGAGAGTCAGCCGGAATTACATTAAATATCTCTTAGAACGCGAGGTAAAATCAGTCGCTTGGCTAGATTCTTTAAAACAGTCAACACAACTAATCTAGGCCTGAACCCACTTTCCACTCCACCAAGTTTGTGCTATATTTGTTGAGAGTCGAACATTCGTAGTTTCATATCCTAGGAGCCGGCAACACTGATGACATCACGCTTAGATCGTATCAGCCAGCAGCGATTGGAAAAACTAGAGCGGATTCGTGCTGCGGGCACGAATCCCTACCCCAACCACTATCGCCGCACTCACACCACCGAACAAGCCATCGCTTTACTTCAACAATATGGAACAAGTGAGGAAGTAAATACGCCGCCAGGTTTTCCAAATAGAAGCCTCTCAGAAGATAATCCACTAGTAACGGTTGCCGGCCGTATTACCGCTCGTCGGAAAATGGGTAAACTATCCTTTATGGATCTACGCGACGGGACAGGAAAAATTCAGCTTTTACTCGGTGATTTACTCAATACCACCCAAACCGAGTTACTCAAAGAGATTGATATCGGCGATATTGTAGGAGCAAATGGCCAGCTTTTCCGCACCAAGACCAACGAGCCGACCGTCGCCGTAAGTAATTTCACCCTACTGGCAAAATCACTGCAACCTCTGCCGGAAAAATGGCATGGGCTGAGTGATGTGGAAACCAGGTACCGTCAACGCTACCTGGACTTAATCAGTAATCCCGACGCCCAGCAAACCTTTAAAGTACGCAGTCAGGTTATTGCTGCCGTACGCCAGTTCCTCAACCAATGTGGCTTTCTGGAGGTAGAGACGCCGGTGCTTCAACCCTCAGCTGGCGGAGCTCTGGCTCGACCATTTGTTACCCACCACCATGCCCTCAACCAAAACTTCTATCTACGTATTGCTACCGAGCTTCACCTAAAACGACTGATTATTGGTGGCTTCGATAAGGTCTACGAGCTTGGCCGTATTTTTCGTAACGAAGGAATTGATACCACCCACAACCCCGAGTTTACCACACTGGAAAGCTATGAAGCCTATGCCGACTACAATGATGTCATGAAAATGGTAGAGGAGATGGTCTCTCAGGTCAGCCAGCAGATTCTGGGAACAACCAAAATCAAATTCGGCACGGAAACACTCGACTTAACACCCCCATGGCGCCGCCTTAACCTGCGAGAAGCGGTTAAAGAATACAGCGGTCTCGATTTCGTGACACATCCCTCCACCGACTCTCTTCGGATGGCAATGCAAAAGCTGGGAATAGAAGTTGACCCGCAGAAGAACCAGGCTCGGCTGGTGGATGAGCTTATTTCCACCTTTGTCGAGCCTAAACTGATGTCGCCGACATTCCTTATCGACTACCCGGTTTCGATGTCGCCATTAGCAAAGACCAAGCCAAATAACGACCGTGTGGTGGAGCGCTTTGAAGCCTTTGCTGGCGGCATGGAGATTGCCAACGCCTTCACCGAACTCAACGACCCAGTGGAGCAGAGAGAGCGCTTCGTTCAGCAGCAGAAGGAGCGCAATGCGGAGACCCTTACTCAGAGTTCAATCGAAGATGAGAGGGAGACCGTTGATGAAGATTTCTTGCAGGCACTGGAGTACGGCATGCCCCCCACCGGCGGGTTGGGGATAGGCATCGACCGCCTGGTCATGCTCCTCACCAACCAGAAATCTATCCGCGAAGTTATACTATTCCCTCAACTAAGAGAGAAACCATGCTCGACCTGAGATTTATCCGGGAAAATGCCAACCTGGTGCGGGAGGCCTTCAAAAAACGGGGGACGACCGCCCCGCTGGATGAAATCCTGGAGATTGACCGAGAGCGCCGCCAGAAAATCATTGAACTGGAAGATCTGAGGCACCAGAGAAAAGAAATAGCTCGCGAGCGGAAACGGGACGAGGAGACCGTCGAAGAGGGTCGCGACCTCCGCGTCATGCTAAAAGACATGGAAGAAAAAGTCAGTTGTTTAGATAAGCAACTGCTGGAACTACTTCTCCAAGTACCCAATATCCCCCACGCCTCAGTGCCAATCGGCAAGGACGAGAGCGAGAACATCATCATCCGGTCGTGGCAAGAACCAAGGAAATTTGATTTTAAGCCAGCTCTTCACTGGCAGATTGGGGAATCCCTAGACATCATTGACTTCGAGCGAGGCGCCAAGCTCTCCGGCAGCCGCTTCTATGTGCTCAAAGGCCTGGGAGCCCGCTTACAGAGAGCCCTGATTACCTTCATGCTCGACCTTCACACCCGTAGGCACAGCTATCAGGAAATCTACCCGCCCTTTATGGTCAAGAAGGAGTGTATGGTTGCTTCCGGTAACCTACCCAAATTCGCCGATAACCTGTACCACGATGAGACAGACGACTTCTGGTTTGTACCCACGGCGGAGGTACCCCTGACCAGCCTCCACCGTAATGAAATCATATCCCCAGGAATTTTACCTATCTATTATGCCGCCTACACTGCCTGTTTCCGTCGAGAAAAAATGTCCGCCGGCAAGGATGTCCGTGGCATGAAGCGCGGACATCAATTTGACAAGGTAGAGCTTTATAAATTCACCACGCCCGAGACTTCCCTCGACGAACTGGAAAAACTCACCCGCGATGCCGAAGAGGTCTGTCAAGAACTAGGGCTTCCCTATCGGCTGAAAACACTCTGCACCGCCGACCTAGGCTTTGCCTCAATGAAGTCCTACGATATTGAAGTCTGGGCACCAGGGTACGAAGAATGGCTGGAGGCCAGTTCTTGCTCCGATTGCGGTGATTTTCAGGCCCGGCGAGCCAACATCCGCTACCGCCCCACCCCGGACGCCCACCCCCAATTCGTCCACACCATAAACGGTTCCGGGCTGGCCCTTCCCCGCATAATGATTGCCATCCTAGAAAACTATCAGCAAGCCGATGGCAGTGTTCTCGTCCCTGAAGTACTCCAGCCTTTCGTCGGACAGAAGGTAATTAAATAGATATTACTAAGTAAATGGGAGAACTTCAGAAGCTGAGGCAAAGCTATCTTAAATAATGATCCCCGCTTCTTAATAGAGCGGGGATCATTAAAATACAAAACAACTAAACGTCTCTAAGACAAGGCATCAGTCCCAGCCGTTCATTTGGTACATTTATACCGTCGGGGTCCCGGGCAAATGAGCCAGCGCCTCCTTAACCTTTTCTTCAGGATACTCGTAATCAGTAAGTTTACCCGAAAGATAAGATTCGTAGGCAGCCATGTCAAAGTGACCGTGTCCGCTATGGGCAAGCAAGATAGTTTTTGATTCCCCTGATTCTTTACATTTAAGGGCTTCATCGATGGTTGCCCGGATAGCGTGATTAGTCTCCGGGGCGCTGATAATGCCTTCGGTACGAGCAAAGGTAACTCCAGCTTCAAAAGTAGCCACCTGAGGGACCGCCCTAGCTTCAACCAGCCCCAGCTTGTGCAAGTGGCAAATAATGGGGGCCATACCGTGGTAACGCAGCCCGCCAGCGTGGACCGCTGGCGGTATAAATTCATGCCCCAAAGTGTGCATTTTGAGCAATGGGGTCATCCCGGCTGCATCACCGAAGTCATAAGCATACAGTCCCTTGGTCAGAGTAGGGCAACTGGTGGGTTCTACATTGATAATGCGCAGGTCTGGTTTCCTGCCTCTAATTTTATCTTTGACAAAGGGTAAGAACATACCGGCAAAGTTGGAACCACCGCCGATACAGCCAACGATTATATCCGGGTAGGCATTTGCCATCTCCATCTGCTTCATTGCCTCCTGACCAATGATGGTCTGGTGAAGCAGAACGTGATTAAGCACGCTGCCCAGGGAGTAGTGTGTATCTTCCCGGGTGGCGGCGTCCTCAACAGCTTCGCTGATAGCTAATCCGAGACTGCCGGGGCAGTCGGGGTCTTTCGCTAGCATATCGCGGCCGGCCTTGGTATCCGGGCTGGGGCTGGGAACACAATTAGCGCCCCAGGTCTCCATCATAATGCGGCGGTAGGGCTTTTGGTTGTAGCTAACCTTGACCATGTAAACCTTTAATTCCAGCCCGAAGAGGGCGCAGGCAAAGGCGAGAGAACTACCCCACTGACCGGCTCCAGTCTCGCTGGCAATGCGTTTTATCCCCTCTTTTTTGTTGTAGTATGCCTGGGCGACGGCGGTGTTGGGCTTATGGCTACCCGCCTGACTGGTCCCCTCGTATTTATAGAAAATTTTGGCCGGGGTATCCAGGGCTTTCTCCAGTCGATGTGCCCGATGTAGAATGGTAGGTCGCCAAGTACGGTATATCTCCTGTACCTCTTCCGGGATTTCAATGTAACGCTCCGGGCTGAACTCTTGCATAATTAAGCCCATTGGGAAGAGAGGCGCCAGGTCATCGGGTGTCACCGGGTTGCCGGTACCTGGGTGAAGAACCGGTGGTAGTGGCTCGGGTAAATCAGGCAGGATATTGTACCAAGAAGTTGGCATCTCTTTTTCATCAAGAACAAATTTTGTTTCCTTCATTATCTTCTCCTTTTATTTTTGGTTAGAGCAAGTCTTTTAATTTTACTCGACAATGATTCTTCGTCAAGGCCGTAAAAGCACGCCCATCGCTCTTAAATTGTGCTATAATTTCAGGCGAGTAACCATAACGGTGGCCTGGAGAGGGACGCAAAGGTGCATGACGTACTAATTATAGGTGGGGGACCAGTAGGTAGTCAAGTAGCTTATAGATTAGCTGGGATGGGCTATGATGTGGCGGTAGTAGAAGAAAGGGGGAAA
>PBTO01000151.1 GCA_002726595.1 Gammaproteobacteria bacterium
AGAAAAATCCTCGTTGACACTGAATGGATAGAGAAATTCGGCTTCATAGGGCGCAATGACGTAGCGATTCACGTCATTACCTTCCCTCGTGAGCATGGAAATTTGCAGAAAATCACTACGGTGGACACTGAGCGCTTCCCTGTCCCGATAGACCACATTGTCATCCACTACCTTAAAGTAGGCATAGAGTGAACGATTGTATTCCCCAACCATATTTTTAAAGTGCAGGGAATCATCATTACCATAGTGCCGGGCAGGATTCAGCGCCGTGCGCAAATAGTCCTGCTGGTCATAATCCACTTCATATTGCTGATATTCCCTCCAATCAATCAGCGCCCCATCCACCAGAGAAAGGGGGTAGAATATCGGATAGACATACAGGTCATCACTGCTGACTGCCGGACTGTAGTTGCTTTCGTCAAACAATTCGGGCCGTTCATTCAGCGCAGTAGCCAGGGCTTGCGCCGTTCCTAAAACCACCTGCTCCTGACCACGCTGGAGAACCTCTTCCATTTCCAGAATATATTGATAACCGAGCCAGGGTATTACCAGCAAAAAGCTGGATAAAAAGACCAGCTTGGAACGAATTCCAAATGGATTATTGAATGTTAATCTCACTAGTCTTAGTGCTCCTCTGAGCCCTGACTCTTACTTTCTTTGGTAATATTCCACCGGTAGCCCATGCCATAAACAGTTTCAATACAGTCAAACTCGTCATCCAGCTGCATGAATTTCTTCCGAATGCGTTTTACATGGGAGGTAATTGTGCTGCCATCAACGAAAATTTTTGATTCCTGCATCAATACCTGCCGGCTTTTTACATGGCCAGGATACTTGGCCAGTGCATGGACCATCCAGAATTCAGTTACAGTGAGTGGCACACCTTTGTCTTCCCACTGCACGGTCAGACGCCCAATATCCAATGCAAGTTTTCCCCGCTGCAAAAGATTTCCCGGAGACGTTGGCTGGTCTATTATATCCATTCGTCTGAACAGTGCGGCGATTCTGGCAGTTAAATGAGGCAGGCTGATGTCTTTGGTCAAATAGTCATCTGCCCCCATTCTCAACCCGCTCACCGTATCGGAGTCATTATCGCGGGCCGTTAGAAAGATAATGGGTATTGTATCGGACATCGACCTTAGCGCCTGACACAGTGCAAAACCACCGTCGATTTCATTTTCCAGGCCGATATCTATTATCGCGAGATTCGGCAGCCGAATATCGAAAGCAGCTATAGCACGTTTCCGGTTAGCATAGGTCTGCACCTCATATCCCTGCTTGCGCAGCACATCAGCATAATTTTCCCGAATAGCTGCTTCGTCTTCCACTATAGCGATTCTTCTACTCATATGCGTGCTTTCGGCCCCTGTCCCGCAATTAAATGGGGACACTTGTGTCACGGTAAAGCCCTAGCGCACCTCTGATTACATTGGACTGAAGTGTGTTAAACAAAGTTCCACTTCAGCATCGAAATACTTATGTTACAGCTGGTTAGCCAGAATATACCCCAATTGTCTGCTAATAGTGAACTACCTGAACTTGCAGGGTGAAATTGCCATTATTCTGCCATATTTAATCACCACATGGCCCCAATCCATACCCTCCCGGGTAATAACTCTCGTGTTTAATAAGCTCTCCTGATTCTAGTCGGAATCTGTCTGGCCTGCGTGAAAGATCCAGCTATCAGGCGAGAAGCCTGGAAATCTGGAAATCTGGAAATCTGAAAGTCGGTCAGATAGTCAGATCAGGTAACGAGATAGATAGCAGATTCCGGCTTCCACTTGTAGTTAAAGGACAAGAATATGATTAAGAAACTCGCTGCAGTGCTAATGATGATGGTATTGGCAACCAACGCCATTGGAGACACAAAACCGGCTGACAAAGGAAACAATGCATCAGCTGAGGAAGCAACCGGATTCTTCAGCGGGCTGGCATTAGGTGGTGTAACCGGTGGTCCTCCCGGCGCCATGATCGGTGCCGCAATCGGCGCACTTATCGGTGATGGGTTTTTCGAAAGGAAAAAACAGGTGGGAGATCTGCAGGCAAGCCTGCAGGAAAAACAACTTGAACTGGCATCGGTAAGAGAAGAAGCAAGAGCCATACAGCAGGCACATCGAATTGCACTGGAGGAACTGGATCGTATACGCAAACAGACGGCCCGGGTTTTGCCAGCAAGGCTGGAAGTTAAACCGGCTGCTTCCTGCTGTGATAACACCTCGCTATCGTTACACTTTCGTACTGGTTCAAGCCTGATCGAAGCGCAGTATCAGGACCAGCTAACGAGCCTGGTCAAACTCGCCAGGCAAATGCCATCGGCTAGCGTAGAGATAACCGGCTATGCCGATCGAAATGGTGATGCCAGTTTTAACCTCACACTTTCACAACAAAGAACCACCGCCGTGCGAGATTTTTTTAACGGAATGGGAATTCAAAATTCGTCAATGAAAACCATCGCTTACGGCGAGACCCGACCGCTGCAACCCGAGCAAACTCTTGAGAGCGATTTTTTTGATAGAAGAGTAATTGTGCGTTTGAAAGATACTGGCCAACAGATGCTTACTCAGTATCCTGACGGTCAATAATGCAACCCCGATTCCATTGAATCTATTTGGAGCCAGAAACAATGAACGACATACGACTTGTAGTTGGTAATAAGAATTACTCATCCTGGTCAATGTGTCCCTGGTTATTGCTCAAAATGTTTGATCTGGATTTTGAGGAAATCCAAATCGCCCTTTACCAGGACAACACTGCGGAGAAACTGGGTCCATACTCACCTTCGCTTAAAGTGCCCGTGCTGCTGCACCGTGAAGTAACGGTTTGGGACTCACTGGCGATTTGTGAATATATATCGGCAGAAATTCTCGGCGATGCTGCCTGGCCGCGCAACCGCAGCAGGCGAGCCAGTGCAAGATCGGCGAGTGCCGAGGTACACTCGGAATTCGCGGCGCTGAAACGGGACTGGCCAATGAATTGCAAATCCACTGTCAGGCTGTCTCCGTCAGAAACGGTGGCGAATGAGATAGCGCGGATTGATGCAATCTGGAGTTGTTCCAGACACAAGTACGGTGAAAATGGTATCTACCTCTACGGCCGTTTCTCCATTGCTGACTGTATGTTCGCCCCCATTGCAGTTTGTCTCAACAGCTATGGTGCTGAGCTAAGTGAGGAAGCAAAAGTCTATATGCATTCTCTCATTGACAATCCTTTTATCCAGAAATGGATACACCTCGGCCGGCGGGAAAAAGAACCATTATCCATCGCTTATGCAAACTATGGATAGCCAGATTGTCGCACGGTTATTATTTGAAGATTGAGCAAACGCTGCAATGATCTTGAGCTACCATCAGGATTTCCTCGCTGTCTCGTGCACAAGGATGTGCAGCCCTTTATTCACCCAAACTTCGTAACTTAAAAATCATTAGTTTCTGTCGATAAAACAGATAATGTTTTGTTGACCGAGGATGTTTTTTGTCTGCCACCGAAGTTATCAATTTCTGGTTTGAGGAAGTCAAACCCAAGCAATTGTTTGCCAGGGATCCTGATTTCGATAAATTAATTCGGTCGAGATTTCTACCGCTGCATGAGAGAGCCCGAACCGGAGAACTTTACGGCTGGCGGGAGCATCCTCTGGATGCTCTGGCCGAAGTAATTATTCTGGATCAGTTCTCCAGAAATATTTTTCGGGACAGTGTTGAGTCTTTTGCTTATGACAATCTTGCGCTCGTATTAGCACAGGAGGCAGTGCGTCGGAAATTTGATAAGGAGCTGGATGATCGGAAACGGGCCTTCCTCTATATGCCATTCATGCACAGTGAATCTAAAGAGATTCACAAGATTGCCTTATTTCTGTTCGATCAGCCCGGTCTCGAGGATAACTACAATTTTGAGTTAAGGCACAAGGCGATAATCGACAAATTCGGTCGATACCCCCATCGGAATGAAATCCTTGACCGGAAGTCTACCAAGAAAGAGCTCGCGTTTTTGGAGGAACCTGGGTCTTCTTTTTAAAGATCTTGTTAAGTAAGAAGCTGCTCGAAGGACTCAGCGCTTGAGGAATCTCCAATATATATCGAGTTAAATCAAGAGATTAAATTAAGATAGTGTGCGTGATGTGCCCATTTTTATTGTTGGTGCCATACATGTAGGACGCAAGCTTGGAATAAGGGATTGTTTTTTTGCTCCGGTGGGCCAGGGGCAGGTTTTTGCTCCTGCAAAACCTGCATACCGTACATCCATGTACATAACGGCCCACAGGAACGGGAAAACAGTAATCCCTCCCCAATCCCCGATACACACATCGACTGCTTACGTTTACAAAGCCCAAGCCCGCCAAACACACCAATGCTTAGACGATGAGCTTTAAATTTTTATTGGGATACCTCAGGATCAGCGCTCAGGAAGCACGTCCTTCAACTTGTCTGCCATATCTCGAATCGCCGTTTCGGTTGTCTGCCAGTCCATACATCCATCCGTAACAGAAACACCGTACTTCAATTCGGCCAGGTTGCTCGGTATGCTCTGATTTCCAGAATTAATTTGGCTTTCCAGCATTGCACCAACGATGGTCTTATTACCCTCAAGAATTTGATGGGTTACATCTTTTAAAACCAACGGCTGCACATCCGGGTCCTTGCCCGAATTTGCATGACTGCAATCGACAACAATATTGGTGCTGACATTCCCCGCAACCAGGGCTTTTTCAGTTTGGGCAATGTGCACGGAATCGTAGTTAGGTCCATTGCTACCTCCGCGCAGTACGACATGGGCGTATCGATTGCCCTTGGTAGTAACAACAGATACCTGCCCCTTGCCGTTAATGCCGAGAAAACGATGGGGACTGGTGACCGACTGCATTGCATTAACAGCCACCGTTAATCCACCATCAGTACCGTTCTTGAAGCCAACGGTTGAGGACAGGCCGCTGGACATTTCCCTGTGGGTTTGAGATTCAGTCGTCCTTGCCCCAATGGCGGACCAGGCTATCAGATCCTGTAGATATTGTGGTGAAATAGGATCGAGTGCTTCTGTTGAAGCTGGCAATCCCAGATCGACAATCTGTAACAGCAATCCGCGCCCTTTGCGTAATCCCTCTTCAATCTTGAATGTATCATCAAGATAAGGGTCATTAATCAAGCCTTTCCATCCAATTGATGTTCTGGGTTTTTCAAAATAAACCCGCATTACCAGGTAAAGCGTGTCTTTAACCTCATCTGCCAGCGCCTTCAGGCGTTGCGCATAATCCATTGCCGCCTCGGTATCATGTATGGAACAGGGGCCTACAACCAGAAACAATCGAGGATCTTTGCGCTCCAGAATGGCATAAATTGTCTCCCTCGCATCCCGCACTTTTTCAAGTGAATCGCCGGTCAATGCCATCTCAGTTTTCAATTGCTCAGGGGTCATTAGTGCCTCAATTGAGGCAATATTCAGATCGTCAGTTACAGCCGACATGATTAATACTCATCTACGTGGAAAAAAAGGTCGGCAATGATAGCAAATAGTGCTCCCTAAAGTCATACTTGCCCGCTTTTAAGCAAGGTTTTAGGAAGAATCAGGAGTTATTGTGTTCATTAGTAGTCAATTCGACGCTGGCAACATAAGCGTCATTTCTTGCGTCGATGCTCTCGATATTCAGCTCAAAATAAGAGAAGACAGGAATTCTGAGTATTTTCAATGGTTCTATTTCAGGCTGGCAAATGCAAAAAGCAGATCCTGCCGCATCAATATAGTGAATGCCGCCGGGGCCGCCTATCCAGAGGGCTTCAAAAATTACCGGGTAGCCTATTCTTACAATCGACTGGATTGGCAACGCCATTCAACCGAGATGGAATCTGGTGTCCTGTCTTTCAATTTTACACCGGAATCTGATTCTGTTTACTTTGCCTACTTCGCACCCTATTCCATGGAGCGGCATCATGACCTCATCGCCTCGACTCTCGATTCACCGCTGTGCTCGTATTCCAGACTGGGGGCAACATTGGATGGCCAGGACCTGGACTTACTCAAGTTTTCCCTACCAGATCATCCCAACTCAAGACCCAATTGCTGGTTCATTGCCAGACAACACCCCGGGGAATCGATGGCAGAGTGGTGGATGGAAGGTTGCATCGAATACCTTTTAGACAGGGAAAATGAATCTATACAAAAACTGTTAAATAGTTGCAACGTCTACCTGATTCCCAATATGAATCCGGATGGAAGCAAACGGGGCCATCTGCGCACCAATGCAGCGGGGCGAAACTTGAATCGGGAATGGATTTCACCAACTTTGGAATTTAGCCCCGAAGTATTTGTGGTCAAGAATGCCATGCAGAACAGTGGCGTGAGCTTTATGCTGGATGTTCATGGTGATGAGTCGCTGCCCTTATGCTTTATTGCGGGCACAGAAGGATTATCGGGGTGGAGTGAGCGCCAGCAGAGGCAACTTGACTTTTACAAGCAGAATCTGGAAAAGCTGAATCCGGATTTTCAAACTCGGGATGGATACCCGCCAAAAAAGGCTGGCCAGGCAAATATGACCATGAGTACAGCTCAGACTGCCTTTCAATACAATTGCCTGGCGATGACGCTGGAGATGCCTTTCAAGGATACTACCGCAACACCTGATACCGTTTATGGCTGGTCGCCTGTGCGGAGCAAACGGCTTGCCCATTCCTGTCTCGATGCCCTGCAGTTATATCTGGATAGCGGTCTGATGTAACAGGTGCACTACACCTTGTGATATAGCTTCCGCCCCTGTTGATTATACTCATCAGACATCTCATCCATGCCTGTTTGTATCGCCACATCAACGTTTTCGAGATCTTTGCTTGCTGCGTAATCACGCACTTCTTTGGAGATTTTCATCGAACAGAATTTCGGCCCACACATGGAACAAAAATGGGCCACCTTGCCGGATTGCTTGGGCAGTGTTTCGTCATGAAAACTACGTGCGGTAGTTGGATCGAGTCCCAGATTAAACTGGTCCTCCCACCTGAATTCAAAGCGGGCCTTGGAAATCGCATTGTCCCGTAATTGCGCACCGGGATGGCCCTTGGCCACATCGGCCGCGTGCGCCGCAATCTTGTAGGCCATAAGCCCGTCTTTTACATCCTGTTTATTGGGCAAGCCGAGATGCTCCTTCGGTGTGACATAACACAGCATGGCACAGCCGTACCAACCGATCATGGCAGCACCTATGCCGGAAGTAATATGGTCATAGCCCGGAGCAATATCGGTGATCAAAGGACCTAGCGTGTAGAAAGGAGCCTCGGAACAAACCTCCAGTTGTTTGTCCATATTTTCTTTGATCATATGCATGGGCACATGACCGGGCCCCTCGATGATGGTCTGTACATCATGTTTCCAGGCAATCTGTGTCAGTTCACCCAGGGTCTCCAACTCGCCGAATTGTGCTTCGTCATTGGCATCGGCCACGGAACCTGGTCGTAAGCCATCTCCGAGCGAAAATGACACATCATAGGCCTTCATGATTTCGCAGATATCTCCAAAGTGAGTATAGAGAAAATTCTCCCGATGATGGGCCAGACACCATTTGGCCAGGATAGCACCACCGCGGGATACTATGCCGGTAATCCTCCTGGCGGTAAGCGGGACATAGCGCAGTAACACGCCGGCATGAATGGTAAAGTAATCGACTCCCTGCTCGGCCTGCTCAATCAAGGTGTCACGATAAATTTCCCAGGTTAAATCCTCAGCTACCCCATCCACTTTTTCCAGTGCCTGGTAAATTGGAACGGTTCCTATTGGTACCATGGAATTGCGAATTATCCATTCGCGGGTCTCATGAATATTTTTGCCGGTCGACAAATCCATTACCGTATCTGCTCCCCAAAGCGCGGACCAGGTCAGCTTTTCCACTTCTTCTTCTATTGAAGAAGTGACTGCAGAGTTGCCAATATTGGCATTTACCTTCACCAGGAAATTACGCCCTATGATCATTGGCTCGATTTCGGGGTGGTTAATATTAGCCGGGATGACCGCCCGTCCAGCCGCCACCTCCGCCCGCACAAACTCCGGTGTTATTTCTTTCGGGATTGCAGCGCCGAATGCTTCGCCACTATGCTGAATACCTATATCCGGCTGCTCCAACACCTGGGTGCGGGACATATTTTCCCGAATAGCGATGAACTCCATTTCCGGGGTGATTATCCCCTTCCGCGCATAGTGGAGTTGGCTTACATTACGACCGGCCAGGGCCCGGCGCGGTTTCTTCTGGTGTTCGAAGCGAAGGTGTTCTGTTTGCACATCTGCCAGGCGCATGCGGCCATATTCCGAACTGACGTGATCCAGCATTTCCGTATCCTCCCGCTCCTTGATCCAGCTTTTACGAATAGGCGGTAGTCCTGCCCGCAAATCGATAGTGCTGGATTGGTCAGAATAAATTCCAGATGAATCATAGACATGAATGGGAGGATTCTCCTCCAGTCCATTTTCAGTTTGTGTATCTGTCAGGCTGATTTCCCTCATGGGCACCCGCAGGTCGCCTCGAGAGCCTTCTATATAAACTTTTCGAGAGTTCGGAAAATGCTGCCTGGTACTGGTATCGAGCTGGGTAATCTTGTCTAGAAACTGGTTGGAGTTCGTGCTCATCTGGGCATCCTTAACACCGAAAGGTCAAATCGCCAGACTGTCTCACCATTACCTGGCATGGGCTCACTCTGCAGCTTCAGCACTGCTGAGAGGCCTGTTTTGCACTGTTTTCGATAAATCAACAGCTCATCTGCATTATGCCTCAAAATTGCTGCAATGCGATAACTGGCGCTTTTTTGTGTTGAATTTGTAACAAGCGCCCCGATGATAACGTCTAATAGGCATACAACTACCAGTCATCTCAAAGAGCCGGATTCAATTGTCACTAATAGTTACACTGTGTAGAATGCCGTCTTGCTCAAAACTGCCATTCGGAATTAGGGCTCCTCTGATCAATGGCATAAGGTCTCTGGCCTACAGGCTGTTTCGCAATCAAGGCGGCTGTTTGAAGGCATGCGTCCGCCTGTCGAAAACTGGCAACGCAGAGTGCGGAACAGCCTGTAGGCCCCGAAGGGCGCGCCCTGAAGCGCACAGTTGCGGCGTTGCGCTTCTTGCCAAGGGCTACGGCCATTACCTGCGAAGCGCGTCTGGCACCTGTACGCTTCAGATCACGCAGAGACCATATGCCATTAATCAGAGGTGCCCTAGAATTGCTGCGAGTTTATTGGTCGCAGGCTTGTTTGTTGGATCAGTATCGGCGCAGGATCTGGGCATTGTTGGTTCCAGCCCCTATGAGTTTATCACCCAGGATTGGATGAAGCCTTTTGCTGGAGATGGATTCACCTGGGGTGGGACCTCCGGCATTTATGTGGAATCGGCCGACCGGATCTTTGTATTGCAGCGCGGTGAAACCGAACTGCCTGACCCGCTCCCTGAAGAGTACACGAATTTTGCCGGTTCTCTCGGTTGGAATGTGTTGGGGGGCAGAGGCAGAGTGTGGCAAAACTGCATCTACATTATCGATAGCGAAGGTAATTTGCTGGAAGTTTGGGATCAGTGGGATCATTTGTTTACCGGCACCGATGGGCCAGGTCCCCATCGCATTCGCATTAGTCCCTATGACCCGGAGAAACGGGTCTGGGTGGTCGATGAAACTGGCCATATAATTTACGTGTTCTCCAATGACGGCAATGATCTGTTGATGACCTTGGGTGAAAAGAACATACCGGGCACCGACGAGACACATTATGCTCAGCCGCAGGACGTGGCTTTTCTGCCGGATGGTAAATTCCTGATAGCCGATGGCTTGCGTAACACGCGAATTGTGGTGCGTGATGCCGATGGTAGCTATATCTCGGAGTTTGGCGAAGAAGGGGATGCACCGCATCAATTCGGCAGTGTCCATGCCCTGGCGTTTGGACCAGATGAGCGACTCTATGCGCTGGATCGTGACAATCTGAATATCAAGGTGTTCCAGCAAACCGAGAATCGCAATTCAGATTCCTATCCCAGTTACGATTACGTCACCACCTGGGGCGATTTAGGTATGCCATTGGATATTACTGTCAGCGATAGTGCGGCCTGGGTGACAGATCTTAACCCTCCCAAGATTGTGCAATTTAATTTAGATGGCAGCCGTAAATACACCTGGAACCTGCCGGTTGAAGGTCCTGACTTCTGGATAGAGATGCATTCAGTCTCGGTTGATGAGGATGGCAATCTTTACGGCACGGACAACCAGGCTGGGCGTCCGCAAAAGA
>PBTO01000152.1 GCA_002726595.1 Gammaproteobacteria bacterium
ATAAAATAGTTTTGAAATTGGTGAACAACTACTAGCGTACCAGGTTTGTACTTGAGAGTTTTCTGATACGGAGACACTATATGAGAATAGGATTAGATCTTGGCGGCACTAAAATTGAGGGAGTAATTCTCGACAGAGAAGGAATCGTTGTTGAAAAAATTCGCATCGATACGCCAAGGGATGATTACAAAAAAATACTTGAAAGTCTTTGCCAAGTCGTAAATAACTTGCAATCTATGGCGACTGATTCCTTGACTGTCGGTATCGGGACTCCTGGCGCCTTATCAACATCTACTGCAATAATGAAAAACAGTAATTCGGTTTGTTTGAATGGCCACCCACTAAAAGCTGATATTGAAGAACAACTAGGTTATGCAGTTCGTATCGAGAATGATGCCAATTGTTTTACATTATCCGAAGCACTTCACGGAGCAGCCAGGCATGCCAGGACAGTTTTTGGCGTTATTCTTGGAACCGGCACGGGAGGTGGCATCGTGATCGAAAAAAATCTGCTAAGTGGGCCGAACTCTATCGCCGGGGAATGGGGTCATAATTCGTTACCCGGTTCGGCGATGAAGGTACACAGGTCAGACCGTCAGTGTTATTGCGGTCGAGAAAATTGTATTGAAACTTTTTTATCTGGCAGGGGATTAGTGCAAACGCATTTGGAATTACACGGAGCAAATCTTCAGGCCGAGGAAATTGCAGGTCGCGCTTCCGAGGGTGATGAATTTTGCGAAACTAGCATCAACATTTATTGCCAACAACTCGCCCATTGCCTGGCTACCATTGTCAATGTAATAGACCCACACATGATTGTTTTGGGGGGCGGGCTATCAAATATTCAGATGCTTTACCAGGTAGTACGCGAATATTTAGAGCCCATCGTATTTACAGACAAGCTATTAACGCAAATAAGTCCGCCCGCTTTTGGCGATGCCAGCGGAGCCCGCGGTGCAGCCTGCCTTTGGCCGCTCAATTAATTCAATCGGCAAATGGGTGTCGCAGGATAATCGTTTCTTCCCGGTCCGGCCCGGTCGAAATAATATCCACTGGAACTTCCACGGTTTGCTCAATATACTTTATATAGGCTCGTGCATTTTCTGGCAATTCATCAAGTCTCTTAATGCCAATGGTTGATTCTGTCCAACCAGGTAGTTCTTCATAAACTGGCTCGAGATTCTTGAAACTATCAACGTTCATCAAACTGGAAGAAGTGTTTGCTCCAACACCTTCATAACCAGTACAAACTTTTATTGAATCGAGTCCATCCAGTACGTCCAACTTGGTCAGACAAATTCCGGACACACTGTTAATGCGCATGGCAAGCCTGACTGCCGACGCATCGAACCAACCACAGCGCCTGTCTCTGCCAGTAGTTGCTCCCTTCTCTCGGCCTACTGAAGCAAGATGAGTACCGACGTCATCGAACAATTCCGTTGGAAATGGCCCAGAACCCACTCGCGTTGTATAGGCTTTCGTAATACCCAATATGTAATCAAGGTAGAGGGGGCCATAACCACTTCCAGTTGCGGTACTACCGGCTGTAGTATTGGACGAAGTTACAAAAGGGTAGGTTCCATGATCAATATCCAGCAATGATCCCTGCGCCCCTTCAAACAAAATATTGTCACCGGATTTTCGGTGACTGTGCAAAATTTCGACGGTATCGGACACCATTGGTTTCACTTGTTCTGCCAGCTCCAGGCTTGCATCATAGGCCTGCTGAAAATCCACGCCATCGACCTGGTAAAATTTTTTCAACAGAAAATTGTGATACTCCATTAATTCAGCCAGTCTCTCGCCGAACTGTTTTTCATTCAATGACTCCGCCAGTCGTATGCCTCTTCGTGCGGCTTTGTCTTCATATGCAGGTCCAATTCCGCGACCTGTTGTGCCAATCTTATTAAGCCCCTGGCTCTGCTCTCTGGCTTGATCCAATGCAATGTGCGAAGGCAGTATGAGCGGACAAGCGCCACTAACTCTTAGTCTTTCCCGCACGGGGATTTTCCGTGCTTCGAGTTCTACAATTTCATCGAGTAGGGCCTCAAGACTTAGAACCACACCGTTGCCAATGACGCATAGCACTCCATCTCTTAGAATTCCGGAAGGCAACAAATGAAGAACAGTCTTGCGGCCATCGATTACCAGTGTGTGACCTGCGTTGTGTCCGCCCTGAAAACGGGCCACTACAGCAGCCTGGTCGGTTAACAAATCGACAATCTTGCCCTTGCCTTCATCACCCCACTGGGTCCCTAGCACAACAACACTTCTAGCCATCACCATCTACTCTGTTAATTTAACAAAATCACATAGCCAGAATTGAAAAATGTCCAGCTACTTCAAATCAAATATTTTCTACTACCCACCCACCATCACGCTTCACTATTTGCCTGTCGCAATTCAGTTCCTTTGCCGCTTCCTCATCGAGACCGCTTTCGGCAAAGTTGACTACGACACATTCGCCCTCGCTGCGAAGTGTATTTATCAACTCGATTAAATCCTGGTCAGCCTTGTCAGGAGCACAAATAGCTGACTTCATGGCGAATGATTTTTTGGTCAATCTAGCCAGGGTTTTCAGATCGCTATCGAAACCGGATGCAGGCCTTGCTCGGCCAAATACCAGCCCAATGTCATCATAACGGCCACCTTTGGCCACTACTCGTCCGTAATCGGGCGTATAAGCGGCAAACACAATTCCCGTGTGGTATTCATATCCGGTTAATTCACACAGGTCATAGCAAAGCACCACTTCCGGCAATCGTTGCTTAACCCCATTTGCTATTGCCTCCAACTCTTCCAGCTCACTTTTTACACTGGCAGGCGCAGATTTAAATACTTCCAAAGCAGTGGCTAAAGTGTCTTCATCGCCGCTAAGCCTTGATAGCTGATGTAGCATCTGCTGGAGATTTTTGTCCAATACTGATTTCTCAAGCAGGGCATCTATTTCCTCATAGGCTTTCCGTTGCACCGCTTCAAACAGTAATTTTTCCGTCTCGCTATTAATCCCGGATTCTTGTATGAGTGTTCTGAATATCCCAACATGTCCTAACACAATGTGAATATTACCGATCTCTACCAGAGACAGAGATTCGTACATAAGGCATATCAATTCCACATCACATTCAATACCTGAATGTCCATAAAGCTCGGCGCCAATGCGAATCGGGACGCGCGATGTTGTCAATCCACGGGGTTTGGTATGTAGCACACTGTCGGCGTAGCAAAGTCGGGCCGGACCTTCCCTGTTCAGGCAATGGGCATCTATACGGGCAACCTGTGGCGTAATATCCGCCCGGATACCCATCATGCGACCACTTAGTTGGTCAGTTATTTTAAATGTGTGCAAGTCCAGGTCGTGGGAAGAACCCACCAGAAGAGAATCCAGATACTCAATAAGTGGAGTAATGACGAATTGGTAGCCCCAGGACCCATAGAGGTCCAGCAAAGCCCGCCTTAGTGATTCCAGTTTGTGTGCTTCCAGCGGCAGAATTTCTTCCACGCCATCCGGTAACAACCAGCGATCTACCAAAGTCATTTGTCTACCCGTTGTTGTGACTCAGGGAGCCTGTGCATTAATTAATAATATAAAGCAGCACTGTGCCAAGTAGCATACTTCCCAAACCAATAAGACGCATTGTGTTGTCATCTATCTGGTCTAGCATCAATATCAGATTGCGCCATCTCTTCGGTGCGATGAATGGCATGATGCCTTCAATCACCAGCATCAGACAAAACGCTACCGCCAGGTCATGTACCATTTATGCCACTTGTTCCCGCACTGTTCAGTTTTCGTTCGATTCAGGCTTTGTCTACCTACAATTGCAATTCCCACAAAAGCAAACCTGAGCTGCACCACTCGGTACTACTCAGGTTTCAATTTTTTCGTTTTAGTTGTTTTCTGCAACGCCCAACTCAGGCAGTGGATGTGATGCCTGTCAATTTTTACTGGTCTATTTCTATACCGAAATCTAATTCTGCTCCGCCGTTGAGATATCTAAAGAACTCACTCTCCGGGTCCAGTAACAATACATCACTTTTCGAAGAAAAAATTTCTTTATAGGCATTCAGGCTTCGAGTGAAAGCATAAAATTCAGCATCCTGCTCATAGGCCTCAGCATAAATAGCGGTAGCTTGAGCATCACCATCACCGCGAGTCTGCTCAGCATCGCGATAGGCTTCAGCCAAATGAATAACTACCTGTCTATCTGCATCGGCTCGTATACCAATAGCCAGTTCATCACCACGTGATCTGATTTCCTGTGCCTCGCGGTTTCGCTCTGTAATCATTCGATCATACACAGATGATCGCACATCATCAGGCAGGTCGATTCGCTTTACGCGCACATCGATAACCTCAATCCCGAAATCATCTCTGACTGACTCATTAAGCTCTGTAGTCAGAGCGAGCATAAGCTGGTCCCGTTCACCGGAGATAACTTCTATCAAATTGCGCGTACCAAACTGGTCACGCAAACCGTCGTTAATTCGCTCAGATAATAACGATCCGGCATAGGGTATATCGCCACCCGTGGCTACATAGAATTGACCCACATCGTTAATACGCCATTTCGCAAAGGAATCGACCGAAAGAAATTTTTGCTCCAGTGTGAGATACAATCTTGGCGGTGTATCCTCGGTTAAGATTCTTGCGTCGAACTTCCTAACGGTGTTTACCCAGGGAATTTTTACATGTAAGCCCGACGCAACATCTGCATTCATCAATTCACCAAACCGGAGCAGCACTGCTCGCTCGGTTTCTTTGACAACATACAAGGTGTTACCGACTATAAACACCGCCAGAAAAAGGAGTCCAACTGAGAGAAAATTTTTCATGTTAGCGTCCCCTTCCTGTAGGTAGTCGACTGCGATCCACCGAATTAGCGGTTGATGGTCCTGGTAGAAAAGGCGCCAGTTCATTCGCCAAATCTCTGATCTGGTCACTATTTAAGGCGCCCTGACCCAGTGGCATTGCTCCCCGCTGCATCATTTGGTCAAGAGGCAGGTACAACATATTATTTCCGCCTTCTACGCCCATCAAAATTTTGCTAGTGTTAGACATGACTGCTTCCGCTGCATCGATGTAGAGTCTCTCCCGAGTTACCCCCTTTGCTTTCGCGTACTGTTCCCGGAGTTGATCAAATCTGGAAGCATCACCTTCGGCTCTGGCGATGACTTCCTGTTGGTATGCGTTGGCTTGTTCGATGGCCTGCTGTGCCTCGCCACGAGCCATCGGAATAATACGATTTGCGTATTGCTGTGCTTCGTTTTGAACCCGGGCTTCATCTTCACGGGCTCTGATGACGTCGTCGAATGCACCTCGCACAGCATCGGGTGGCTGGGCATCAGTGACGTTAACCTGGCTCACCAGAATCCCGGTATTGTACACATCCATGTAATTCTGTAGACGATCCTGAACACCATTGGCGATCGCATCCCGTCCGACGGTGAAAATGTTATTCATTTCGTTGCCGCCGACCTCATGACGAATAGCCGACTCTGCCGCATTGTCTAGGCTGCGTTCGGGTTCCTGCACTCGTAGAACGTATTTCACCGGATCTAAAATTCGATATTGCACGGCTACTGCCAGCGTCACGATATTTTCATCGGTGGTAAGCATATCGTTGCGATATGAGCGAGTTTGTAATTCTTCTACGTTTACCAGCGTCACTTCATCGATAATAAGGGGATTCCAGTGCAATCCAGGCGGGACGATCGTATCGAGCACACTGCCAAATCGCAGCACCACACCGCGCTCGGCCTGGTCTACCTGATAGATTCCCATGAATCCCCAGATCACAACCGCAGCTACCACAAATCCGGCGATCAATCCGGCTGATAAACCGCTGCCGCCAGAGGAGGTTCCGGTACCGCCGGAACCACCGCCGAATCCACCGAAAAGACCACCAAATTTCTTGGTCAAATTTCTGATGACCTCGTCGATGTCAGGTGGTCCCTTGTTACCATCGCGCCGGCCACCACCCCAGGGGTCGTTATCGTTGCCGTTGCCGTCTCCGTTATTTCCAGGTTCATTCCAAGCCATTGGTTTCTCCATAGCTTTTAAACTCACAGAAGGTCAATCTTAGCTAATAATTGACTATTTACACAGTACTTTGACATACCCATCTCACACAGGCTCTCTTCATACTGCTCTCAGTTTTTGCGCCCCGGACCAATTTGCTGCCGGTTCCTGCTGAAGTCCACAGTGGGCAGGACCTTCCTGCTCAAGCAGGCGTTGCAAATCTCCGCTCGGCAAGCGTACCTTCAGATGGTAGAAGCCCTCTTCATCCACTTGTTCCTGCTCGACTGCACCACGCTCGTAAAGCTGACTTCGCAGCCGCGCTTGGCGGGGTGCCAGTTTTAAAGTCTGGGTAACAAATTCACCACCCAGCAATTCCGCGAGAGCTTCGGTCAATAAATCTATTCCAGCTCCGGTTTTCGCCGAAACCCAGACCCGGTACGGCCTGCCATTTTCATCCCGCTGAATACAGGGCGCTCGGCCGGGGATCAAATCCAGTTTGTTAAACACCTGCAATTGTGTCGCATTGCCCGCACCTATTCCATTCAATACGGTGTTTACATGCTCAATATTTTCTGCATGTGATTCATTTGCCGCATCGATCACATGCAGCAATAAGTTTGCTTCAACGGTCTCTTCCAATGTAGCACGGAAAGCCTCCACCAACTGGTGTGGCAAATGACTGATAAAACCCACAGTATCAGCCAGTATGGCCTCTCCATAGCTCGGTAGTGCTACCCGTCTCAGGGTTGAATCCAAAGTCGCAAACAATTGGTCTGCCACATAGTTACCGGCATCAGTGAGACCATTAAACAATGACGACTTGCCCGCATTAGTGTAACCCACCAGCGACACAGTCGCCATTTCTGCCCGCTTGCGGGAACGCCGGCCCTGCTCTCGCTGCCCTCTTACCCGGGCCAGACTTTTGTTGATTGACTTGATTCTTCGCCCAATCATCCGCTGGTCCAATTCCAACTGGGACTCACCAGCACCTCTCAGGCCAATACCACCTTTCTGTCTGTCCAGGTGAGTCCAGCCACGCTTTAGTCGAGTGCTCAAATGCTTAAGCTGAGCGAGCTCAACCTGCAGTTTACCCTCATGGCTGAGCGCACGCTGGGCAAAAATATCCAGGATTAGTCCAGTGCGATCCAAAACCCGACACTGCAGATGCTGTTCCAGGTTTCTTTCCTGACTCGGGGAAAGAGTATGATTAAATAAGACCACTTCTGCCTTACAGGCATGGACTGCGGCCGCAATTTCGTCGAGTTTGCCAGAACCGACAAAGTAGTTAGGTGAAGGTTGCTTGCGTGCGCCCTTGATATTTGCGACAGGCACGGCTCCGGCTGATATGACTAGTTCTTCGAATTCAGAAGAATCTTCCTGTTCATATTCCGACTGCAGTGAAATATGAACAAGAATGGACCTCTCACCAGTATCTGGCCGCTCAAAAAACAAACAGAAACCTCAATTTAGGCAGTATTGCCCGGGTCACCTGCATCATCATCATCATCTTTGCCATCACCCTGATTCTGCATGGGAATTTTAACCATTCGCGCCGGAACTACGGTTGAAATGGCATGTTTGTAAACCATCTGGCTAACTGCATTCTTCAACAGGATGACAAATTGATCAAACGACTCAATCTGACCCTCCAATTTAATACCACTGACCAGGTATATGGACACTGGGATACGCTCTTTCCGAAGAGTATTTAGAAAAGGGTCTTGTAGTGTATGCCCCTTAGACATTGTTTTTCTCCTTGCATTTTACAATGTGTACTATTGTGAGACTCACCTGCTATATAGAGGCAGAATCTACATAATTCAAGACATGATCGATGGATTTGACCGATGGGCCACACAGGCTTTGTAGCCGATCCCAACTACGCAGCCAGGTTAATTGCCGCTTTGCGAGCTGTCTGGTGGCAATAATACCCCTTTCGACCATGTCATCATAGCCTAATTCGCCCGATAAATGCTGCCAGACCTGCCTGTATCCTACTGATTTTATTGAAGGCAGGAGTTGATTCAGATCATCCCGGCGATACAGTGCTGCTACTTCGGCAACCAGGCCAGCTTCCAGCATTTGCCTAAATCGCTGCTCTATCTGAATGTGTAGCAGTTTGCGATCTTTCGGCTGGATAGCAAAATAATGCAAATTAAACGGGAGCGGAGACTGCTCAGCATCACTTGCCTGCATGTCGTGCAGGTCTGTCATGGTCTTCCCCGACACCAGATAGACCTCCAGAGCCCGCTGTAGTCGCTGGGGATCATTTGGATGAATTCGCGCGGCAGATTGCGGATCTACTTTGCCCAGATATTGGTGTACTTTCTCCCAACCTCCCTGCCCGGCAAGCTTCTCAATTTCCTTACGAATCTCCGCATCGGCATGTGGCATGTCAGCCAATCCATCGCGCAAGACCCTGAAATAAAGCATGGTGCCGCCAACCAGCAGGGGTATGTCACCTTGGTCGAAAACCTCTTTAATTTGCTGCACCGCATCAACCCTGAAATCTGCCGCCGAGTACGGTTCGGCAGGATCCCTAATGTCGATTAATCGATGGGGAGCGATCTTCAGCGTATCACTGTCCAGCTTTCCAGTACCGATATCCAACCCTTTGTATACCTGCGCCGAATCCACGCTGATTATCTGAAAGGGATGCCGTTTCACAAGTTCCACGGCCAAGGCAGTCTTTCCCGAGGCGGTGGGCCCCATGAGACAATACACATTTTGCTTGGGAGTAGTTCTAGGCACCTTGGTAACAGTCACTGACCACGCAGGAATAATTTATCCAGTTCATCAATACTCTGGAATACCCAGGTGGGCCTACCGTGATTGCATTGACCACTACGCTCTGTCGTTTCCATGTCCCGCAGCAGAGAATTCATCTCTGGCACAGTGAGCTGCCGATTAGCGCGTACCGATCCATGACAGGCCATAGTGGACAGCAATTCATCCTGCCGGGATTGAACGGCATCACTACTGCCATGTTGTATTACATCGGCAATCACATCCCGTACTAATTGCTCAATATCGGCATCTCGCAGTAGGGAAGGTATTTGCCTGACCACTAAGGATTCGGCTGAGACTCTCTCGAGTTCAAGCCCTATGCTCAGCAGAACCTCTCGCTGCGTTTCGGCGCAGTCGGCCTCTGCCTGACTGACCGCGATGGACAGAGGCACCAACAACGGCTGTATTTTCAGCTCTTCCCTGGCGCAGGCTGTTTTCATGCGCTCGTAAGTAATACGCTCATGGGCAGCATGCATATCGACTATGATCAGCCCCTGTTGGTTCTGCGCCAATATGTAAATACCATGGAGCTGCGCAATCGCATAACCCAGCGGGGGTATTGCGTCACCATCCTGATTTAAAGTTTCCAATGCGGCCAGTTGCTCTCGGACCTGATTTTGCATCGCTGCATTGGATGCAGCAAATCCGCTTCCGCCCGACCGGGACTGTGCCAAAGGAAAACTGTTTTGCTGTATCAATTCCGTAACCGATTGCGACCCGTATTCCGATGCGGGCAATTTTTCGTCCGCATAGTTCTCACTCGACTGAGTAGCCAGTTGATCTGATGGATTCACATCGGCCAGGGCCTTGTGCAGTGAGCGGTATAAGAAATCATGTACCAGGCGGCTGTCACGAAAACGGACTTCATGTTTAGTCGGGTGCACGTTGACATCGACTGCCTCCGGAGCCAATTCTAGATACAGGGCAAATGCCGCGTGTCTGCCCAGGAATAGCACATCACTATAGGCCTGCCGTACCGCATGGGTTACTAACTTGTCGCGAATTATTCTTCCGTTTACATAGAAGTATTGTAAGTCTGCCTGACTGCGTGAAAACGTGGGCAAACTTACCCAGCCCCAAAGTCGTAAACCTGGCCCCTCTATGTCCACGAAGACACAGTTCTCAACAAAGGCAGGCCCACAAACCATCGCCACACGGCGCTGTTTTTCCTGCTCAGTTTTGGCTGCCAACAGCTTGTGAATAGCACGCTGGTTGTGTTTGAGATTGAATTGTACATCGAAGCGGCTCAGGGCCAGGCGCTTCACGATTTCATCGATACGAGCAAATTCAGTTTTCTCGGTCTTGAGAAATTTCTTTCGAGCGGGGGTATTGAAAAACAGATCCCGTACTTCAACAGTAGTCCCATAGTCGTGGGCGGCCGGCGATAACTTCGCCGTCATATCCTGACCTTCTGCTTCGACTTTCCAGGCTGACTCCAGGTTTTCTTCCCGTGATTTTGAAGTGATGGCCAGGCGAGACACGGATCCGATGCTCGCCAGCGCTTCGCCCCTGAAACCCAGCGTAGTCAGTTTTTCCAGATCATCCAGAGCAAATATTTTACTTGTGGCATGACGGTTCAGGGCCAGTGCCAGATCCTCTTTGGGGATTCCGGCTCCCTCGTCCCTGACCCGCATAAGCTTTACACCGCCGTGGTCCACCTCAACATCGAGTCTTGTAGCACCGGCATCAAGACTGTTTTCCAGCAATTCCTTGATCACCGAGGCAGGACGTTCCACGACCTCGCCAGCAGCAATCTGATTGGCAAGACGTTGGCTTAACAGGGCTATACGCTTCATGGAAATTTAAGGTCTGAGCGGTCGAAGACAGTGCGTATTGTAGCACCTTCTGTGGTGCAAAAAATAAAGGGGATGGAGGAATAAAGGGGACTGAGGGATTAAATTTTTGTGGAGATACTCCAGGACTGAGGAACTAAAATTTAATCCTCCGTCCGCTTTATTAGGAGAGGGGGATTTTTAGTACCTGGCCCACCATGATTCGGTCGCCACTTAAATTATTTAACTGGCGCAAATTCGATAAGCGGACACGATAGCGCTGGGCAATTTCTGACAGAGTCTCGCCACGCTGAATCTTGTGCTCGGACACTGAAGGCTGCGAATTTGTGCCTGGAATGGTCAGGGTTTGTCCGATTTGAATCGTGCTGGAGCTTATCCCATTAACCGATTTCAGTTCGTTCAGGCCAATGCCAAACCGCTGTGCGATTACCGACAGGCTGTCGCCCCGCTTCACAGTATAAGACGCGGGAGCGACTCCATTTTCTTTTTGCCAGGCCACCAGGCTATCTTCCGGTGGCGCATCATAGAAATAATTCATGATGCCCTGGGCAATTGCTCGAGTCATATCCTGCTGATATCTTGAACTGGCCAGTTTCCTGGCTTCCTGTGGATTGGTGAGATACCCGGTTTCGATTAGCATGGAAGGAATATCGGGTGAGTTCAGAACCTGCAGTGAAGCCTGTTGCACCTTGTCCTTACGCAGTCGGGCAATTCCAGCCAGAGATTCGAGAATCTGGTCACCTGCGATGACGCTTTGCTCCATACTCCAGGCCATCTGCAGCGAGACCAGGGTTAAAGCAACGTCATCATCCAGCCCACCGAGACTGAGATCACTGCCCACACCGCCAAGAAGATCTGCGCCGTTCTCCTTTTCCGTTACCCGTCGCGCATTTTCCCGGTCGGCCCGGTCTCCTGTCAGGGCGTAGATTGTTACTCCCCGTGCCGCGCTGGTTTCAAACCAATCAGCGTGCAGAGCAACGAACAAGTCAGCGCGCTTTTCACGGGCCATTTGGGGCCGGCGTTTCAGATCAACATAGTAGTCACCGTCCCGGATCATCACTGGCTTGTAGCCAGGTGCAGCATCCAGGTGGCTGTATAATGCCCGGGACATCGAAAGCGTTATGTCTTTCTCTTTGATTTTGCCGTCGTAGCCGATACCACCGGGATCTTCTCCACCGTGACCCGCTGCAATTGCGATGACGATGTCCCGCTGGTCCTGGAAGCCTTCAATTTCTGCAACGCTCTGAATGGCTGTAGTGGTTACGGTTTCTGGCAGATCATAGAGATCGACTACTAACCGATAACCCAATTCGCTATTGGGCTCGAGGGTAAAGCTGGAAGGATTGGTTGCCGCGGCCATATCAAGAACCACACGCAAAGTGGTGCCATTACGCTGGCCACTTCGAATACCGGATATCGGACTGCCCGTTATATCCACCCCCGCAAAATCTGTCCTTGAGCTTGAATTCTCAAGATCTATAACCACCCGATCCGGGTTAGACAGGTTGAATATGGTGTATTCAGCTCCAGTACTCAGATCAAAAACTACCCGGGTGTGGTCAGGCGCACGCCAGATCCGCATTTCTTCAACCTGAACCGCAGACACCAGGCCGGATATCGATCCTGTAAGTAGAAGGATCAAAGCCGGTCGGATAGGGTTAAATCGCCTGGCAATCAAATTTTTACTACCTGTATCGGGACTAAATTCACGCGCACAGCCCACATTGTCTATAGATTTCGGCACAATTCCAGCATTCTTTTGGTCTTATTCAGCGGCATAACAACCCGGATTCACTCACATTTGACTCGCCAAAAGCAATAATACAGCCACGCCCGGCTCATTATGACGGAAAAGAAGGGTGATTTTACAACCACTCTAGCGAATATTGTATTGCACCGAAGTAGAGCATAGTAGCGAAAGTGGTACCAATTCAGCATCCATGGCATCAGTCCAAAACCTGCTATTAGACACGGCATTGTGGGTTGATGACCGATGGAGTTCGAGTCGGTGGGCCAGCGGTACTTACTAGGTGAAGGAAGCCTGGCGACGCCTCATACAGTAAGTCATTGAGTTAAGAGTATCGCTTTTTAAAGCAGGAATAAGGTGCTAAGCTCCTATCCGTGAGTATTTTTCGGTTTTATTACTACCCTTTCATCAATCCAGGGCATAAAGCAGTGAACTTTAATAGAAACAGAGTCTGGACTACATCTACGCTGTGGAGGCGCAACGAAATGTCTTTCAAATCACCGTTCAGAGTTCCGATTTGGTGTTTCCTTACACTGATAATATCAATATCTTTTATCCCCAATAGCTCATTTGCACAAGACCAACCCCCACCTCCGGGCGATGGGGCTAACCAGCAAGGTCAACCAGGCCAGCAAGGTCAACCAAACCAGCAAGATACAACCCCACCTGCGCAAGATACAACTCCACCTGCGCAAGATACAACTCCACCTGCGCAAGATACAACTCCACCTGCGGGCGATACAACTCCACCTGCGGGCGATA
>PBTO01000153.1 GCA_002726595.1 Gammaproteobacteria bacterium
ATCCCGCTTGGATTAACCGGAGCGATCGCCGGTCACTGGGTAATGGGAGCAGATATTGGTGCGATGTCCATGCTGGCGTTCTTTTCCCTCACGGGAATCGTGGTGAATGATTCCATTATTCTGGTCAGTTTTTTCCGCCGTTCACTGGACGAGGGGAAGACTTATCAGGAAGCTATTCATGAAGCATCGATGAGCCGCTTCAGAGCGGTGATGCTCACCTCATTAACCACCATCGCTGGTTTGTCACCGCTGATGTTTGAATCATTCAGTTTGGCAATGTACATCGTACCTATAGCCATCACACTCTGTTTCGGGTTGGCATTTGCGACTTTACTGGTGCTACTGGTTATACCTGCACTGATTGTGATGATAGAGAACAGCAATGCAAAGTTGGCGGCTTTCTTCAGGGCTTCTTCTGCACTGCCTGTAAGCGGCAGTGACATGATTAAGAGTTAATATTCGACACTACAACAGCGAAAATAAAATAAGTAAGGGATTTTGAACATGGTTAGAAAAACACTGGAAAAGCTGGGTATACCAATTCGGGCGATAGCGCGTCGTTATGCCGGAATTGCAGTGCTGGCGGTATTTTCTTTTCTTGGATTCATGGTGATTATTACCGGTCCGAGTGCGGAGCCGCTGGCACGGTCGGAGCGCTCGTGGCCGGTTTCCGTGACTACGGCGAATCCCGCAACGCTGGCCCCGGTTCTGCTCGCCTTCGGCAAGGTTGAATCACGGCAGCAGGCAAATCTGAAGACCACCATCAGTGCACCGGTGAGTGAAGTATTCATGCATGAAGGCGCCTAGGTGGAGGAGGATGATTTGCTAATTCAGCTGGATGCTGCCGAAGCGGATCTGGCGGTGAATATTGCGCAGGCCAATTTCAATAGAGCATCCGCGCAGTTTGCATCGGTCGAGACTGAATATGAGTTGGCTAAGAATCTACTCCCCCATTTTCAGGAACTGAAATCGATCGCAGATTCCAAGTTGGGGCGCGCTACGGATTTAAATTCCAGGGATATGGTGTCAGATTCCGCGCTCGATGATGCGAGACAGGAAGCGAGCGAACGGGGTATCGCACTGGCGCAGCAGGCGGCAGCAGTGGCCGATTTTCCAAATAAGTTGCAACAACAACGGGCTGTGGTCGATGAGACCAGGGCACAACTCAAGAAGTCGGTACTGGATCTGGAGCAAACCCGCATCAGGGCGCCATTTGCAGGCCGGGTGATAAGCAATGGAGTCGCCCGTGGAGATCGAGTTATCGCCGGCACGCCTCTGATAGAAATCGCTGACTCGGCGGGTCTGGAAGTACGCGCCTCGGTTCCCACTGAGATTGGCTATGCACTGAATCAGAGTATGTTGCAGGGGACTAAAGTGGTAGCTTTCTCCGAGTTAGACGGCCGTCCATTCAATTTTGTGCTGGACGGGATGTCAGCAGACGTTAAACCAAGGCAGAGTGGCATCGACGTCTTCTTTCGCAACGAGATGAGTGAGACATTGGATATTGGTCGGGTAGTGAGCCTCACGATACGGCTGCCGAAAGAAAAGAACGTGATCCCGGTACCGGTTCATGCACTCTATGAGAATCAGACCCTTTTTAAAGTGGAAGAAAACCGGCTTGAAGCGATTCACTATGATTCTGTGGGTGATTACTTTGCTGCCAACGGGGAATTTGGCATTCTGGTTCGATCCAGTCAAATGCGTGCGGGCGACCTGATTATGGTGTCGCAATTACCCCGCGCTATGACCGGATTATTGGTAGATCCAATTGATCTTGCAGCACCTGTATTGGGAACTAGCGGAGGACCATAAACTTCGTGTAGACCGTAAGGTCTACAGAGATTGTTAGTGTGCTCTTTTAAGTATTGCGCTTGGTTCGGGTCACAGATCTGTTTAATATGAGCCTGTGATCCGCTTTTTTTTTGTTCCTGGTGCGCAAACTCGGTGTATTGGAGCGCTAACTACATGGAAAGCAGAGAGGCCAGAGAGGGCAGAGAGGAGAGAGAAAGGTGACTGAAGATTTAAGAATCAAAGCGAGAACAAAACTTTGGCCGCAACTTAGAGCTCTGCTTATATTCCAATTGAAACTCTATCTGGATGCATTTCGTGACATCTTCCTGAGTGTCCTGTCCATCGGTGCCTTTATCATAGACCTGGTGCTGCAAAATTCTGGAGCAGGTAGCCTGTTCGAGCGTGTGCTGAGCTTTGGTCGGAGAACCGAAAGAGCGATCAATTTATTTAATCAGTATGACCCTGAGCAGCAGCGTGGTGGAAGCATCGACAGCATCCTTAAAGAAGTGGAAGACAGGTGGGAGAATAGGGAATAAAAATGAACTGGATCGATAAACCGGCACCTATCGTCAGTGCGCGATTGAGGGAAAACACAGAAGTATTGTTTCCCACTACGGCTTCTCCGAATCTACTCCTGTCGATTTTAACTATTTTGAATTTTGCAGGATGATCGGTTATTGTCATCACAGTTGCTCACCTGACAGGATGTGACTTTGACCAATCCGCTTCTTCTCTTTACGGCACAAATAATTGCAAGTTGCTCAGTGTTGCTACTCGCCATTGGATTTCTCAAATCTGAACCCAAAGCGGCCAGCGCCAGGGTATTCGCATTACTGGCTATTTTTGTGGTGTTTTATCTGGTAAACGGCATGACCGCCGAGCACATCGATCCTCAATTCCAACTGGATCTGAGCGGCTACTCTTTGCTTATACAAACAGGTACGAATTCCATAGCTGGATTGTTCATGATCTACTGCTTTCTGATTTTCCAGGAACAGCAGAAATTCCCTGTCACACTGGCGCTGATCTTTGCTTTGCAGGTCGGCCTGGACCTGCTAATGCCAATCCTGTTTACAGATACGAGCACGGCAGGTGCTTTGGCCTCAGTAATATCCGTGCTTGGCACGCTACTGGATATCCTGATGCTGGTTTTTGTTGGTTTCGCGATCTACTGGACGCTCAAAGGCTGGCGAGCGGATCTGGTTGAAGATCGGCGCATACTGCGCTGGTTTATTATCGGTGTGCAGGGCGGTTTGATCTTTACTGTCGTGTTTGTAGAAAATTTTCTCCTGGCTGGCGGTTCTGGTGCCAATGCTACCGTGCAGGCATTGATCGTTTATACCATCGCGTTGCTTGCCCTTGGCATGCTGATCGTAGCCATGCGTTTCGATTATGTTTCACTGGGTTATGTGATTCGCAAGGTTGTCGAGATGGGCGATCAGCCCAAGTCCAGTGGAGTAGCTGCTTTCGATGTCGATAGCTTTAACACGGCTTTTCAGGGTGGAAAGATGTACAGGGAAGCAGGTTTGACCATTGCTATGCTGGCCAGGAAATTGAACTTACCCGAGTACCGTCTGCGGGCATTTATTCACAAAAAGCTTGGATTCAGAAATTTCAACGCGATGCTCCATCAATATCGCATAGAGGATGCCAGCCTGGCGCTAGCCGATAAAGTCAACCAGCATGTCTCGGTACTAACGGTTGCGCTTTCAGTTGGCTATCAATCGATCACGCCATTTAACAACGCCTTCCGCCAAATTAAAGGCGTCACTCCTTCTGAGTTTCGCAGGAAAACTACGCAACCAGGAAACCTTGGTTGATCACCGGGCCTTCATGAAATATGCCGGCTACTTCTCCTCAGGTTGCTGGCACTGTGGATTTAAGCAGAACTCTGAGGTATTCTTCCGCTGGCGTCGAATTGGGAGCATAAACGGTTCTGCCCGTTTAGAGTTTGTTCGGTAGCAATCCTCGGTGATGTAGAATGGAAATATTGACTAATCTCAATATTTGCCGTGGATTTATCGCTATTACTCCGACACCGCCACGCGTTGGCGCGAACAACGTAAAAATATGCCGGCAGGGCCTGTGCAGGTGCCTGCTGTCTCAATAAGAATATTTGTCGCACATTGCGGGAGGGTAGTTGCAGTGAACCAGGTTATCTATAATTTTGCCGTCTGGCTGGATGGATTTGAGTGGAGCACGGCGATGCATGAATCCTATTACATGTATAACTGGGTCGAATCCACTCATGTACTTACTCTAATGGTGAGCCTGGGGGTATTGTTCTTAATCGACTTGCGCATGCTTGGAATCGCGTTCCCCAATGTTCCCTCTACCCAAATTGCCCGTCGACTGAACCTGCCCATGTGGATAGGTTTTGGCGTCGCAATTACCACGGGGCTGCTCCTGTTTTATGCGATTCCGGTGAGGAATTCTCAAAGTCTGTGGTTTCGTGTAAAGCTGGTGCTTCTGGTTTGCGCCGGGATTAATGCTTACCTTCTGCACAAGCGCATGAACGAATCAGGATCAAGCTGGGAAAATGACGCCGTGGCACCGAAGCAGATTCGCACCAGCGCTGCCGTGTCGCTTGGACTGTGGACAACAATTGTTATTTGTGGCCGCTTCATCGCCTACGACTGGTTTGACTGCGAACTTGGCCAATCTGCTTTCATCAGTTTTGTAGCGGGCTGTGTTGATGGTCAGACCCAGTTTTAAGAATTAATGCAGATTTACTTGCACGCAAATCAGGTTTTGATTTAAGGAGTTAACTATGCCCACATCAATATTGGGTCCCTACACCAGAACTATTATTGCCGCAGCACTCGTGGTGGTGACAATCGTGTTTTGTCTTACCATACGAATCCCCGTCCATACCAGTATTGAACCCTTATTTGACTGGATGACTGCAAGCTGGTTTGGTTATATTGGAACCACCTGGGGGGCGGCGTTCGCTGTGGTCGAAGCCTTCCACCTAGTTGGTCTTGCCTTTATAGGTGGTACCGTCGTAGCCAGCGATGGTCGCTTGCTGGGTTTGATTCTCACCGATCAGCCGCCTCGCGCCATAATTGACAAGACTTACCGCATTTTTAACTGGGCGCTTATCTTAACCCTCTCCACCGGCATTTTTATGGCCTGTGGTGTGGCTGGCAAGATATATTTTCTCAAGGTGTTCTGGTACAAGATGCTGACGCTGTGTGCAGGCATGTTGTTTGAGTATGGCATCAGGCGACCTTTGCTGGAGAAGGAGTTGGAAGACATTAATCCCTGGGTGTTAAAACTCACCGCTGTCGCATCTGTCATGGTGTGGTTTACTGTTGCCGCACTGGGTCGCTGGATCGGTTATTCAGGATAGTTGGCAGCTGACTAAATTTAATAATACTGGAGTTGTATCATGAACGAAGAAAATAAAACCGAAGCCAAACTCGATGACATCCAAATAGCCGCTATAGTGTCCTCATCGGTATTTGTTGTGTGGTTTGTAGTTTACTGGTTCTTTCAAATTCAAGCGGTACGTGAATTGTTTGAATTTGTTAGGGTCAATAACTTTTAGTTTATTTCAAGCATAAAGTAGAAATGATAAGGGCTGCCAGGGAAACCTGGCAGCCCTTTTTGTATGCAAAACCCGATTACTTCATGGGTGAGTAATCTGTTGCCTTCATATATTTTCTTTCGACTCCGGCGAGGATTGCACCATTGGCGTTGGAGGCCTCGGATACAGCCTGCCATTCCGGATCCTGTCCGAAAGCACGCCAGGACGCATCGGCAGCCCCCCGACTTGCATGTTCGAGTATGTAAATCAAGGTATCATCTGCTTCTTCTTCACTGGTTGGCGACCAGAAACCGACCACTTTCATATCGTGATTGGCAAAAATTCGTGTCGTGTGATCACGAAAGCGTGCATGCAGATTGTCAAGATTTCCCGGAGTAGCGGTGTAAGTTCTCAGTTCGAATACCTTACCTGTGTCCTGAGCCGAGGTGGTAACCAGCAGGCCTGCTCCCAGACCAATGATCAATGAAATCAGCGAAATACCGGCAGTTTTGATTAGCTTGTTCACTCTTTTCTCCTAGTAGTTTATTCGTTGTGGAACGCAGTATAATAAAGGATTCGGCAAATTGCGATAGACCTCTCACTCGGTTGAAGTTCGGGGAAGCCAAACTCCAGGCCAGACCGGATCGACACAAGCCGTTGTAAACTGTGGTCGTGTTTTGCGGAACAAAACCTAGAGCGAGCGGGTCTATATTAATGAATCGTAGGGCCCGAACCTGGCTATGCAACCTACATATTCGGCTTTTTGCTTGCTAAAGTTGGCTGTATAAGAGGTATTCTGGCGATGAAGATTAATCACCAATGAGCAAAAAATTGTACATCCTGCTTTTAATGTCCCTGTCACTGCCAGGTAGTTTTTCCCTTGCCCAACAAATACCACCCGATGTATTAGTCCGAAACCTTGAAAATTCCAGAGCTGCCCTTGAGCAAATAGAAGATTCCATTGGCATATCAAATGTTCGGCTGCTGGAATCCCTGGAGCAGCTTGCCGAGTCGCTGATAGCCCTGAATCTCTATGTTGAAGCCCATGGTGTCCTGGACCGTGCCATACAGATTACGCGCGCTAATGAAGGTCTCTTTACGCCCATGCAGCGGGATCTACAGGTCAGGAAAATCGAGAATTTAATTTTTCAAAGAGATTGGGAAAGCGCCCGCGCTGGCATGGAGCATCTGAATTGGCTTTATGTTAATAAATCTCTGCAGATCGACGCAGAGTTGATCGATGATCTGTTTTACCTGAGTGAGCTTCACATTCGGGGTATAGGGGAAGATTTCATTGGCCAGCAGAGTACTCACTTTCGCAAGGCAGCTACTTTGAATTGGGCTGCCTTGAACCTGGCTAAGGCCCTGTGGGGCGAACACGACCCGCGCCTGAGCCCGATGGCCTATCGCCTGGTCAAACAATATCACGCTCAGTTAGTGGCACTGGAGCGGGGAGAGAGAATAAGCATTGAACTCAGAGAGGTAGTGCCGGGCTCGGGCTGGGTCAGAGAACGGAAAGCGGTCAAACAGGCTTTTTATCTGCTCGGGATACAATTGTTAAACCAAATCAAGAATATTCACGCCAATGCCGAGCCCCCTGACAGACAGGGCATGGCCATGGCTGACCTGTATATTGGCGATTGGCAGGTGATATTCTCCCGTGCCAATGATGCCAAATTGTCATACAGTGAAGGTTATGCCGGACTGCAGGCTGCCGGTGTGGACAAGGCACGAATCGATGAGTTTTTTGTAAATCCCATCGTATTGCCCGAGGCTGATTTTTACGCCGCCGTGGATGTTGCCCTGTTGGCCCGCAGTCCGCTGCAGGAGGGTGGGTCTCGACCTGACGTTAGTACCGTGCCAGATTCAATACAGTTTTCAGAATGGTCACGATCATTTCCCCACACCCAATCTCCGTTAGCGGATCAGTACGCAGACTTAGAAGAGAGCGCCCGATTTGCACTTTATTCATTCAGTTTGTCAGGCCTGAATGGATACTCCCGCTGGATTAACAGCAGTTACAGAACAGGTGTCGGCATGGCGCGGGAGCTCCAGGTGCTGGATCAGTTTACTGTTTCACCGGAAGAGGAGAGAGCTTTACTCGTCCTGCTCCAAACCAATTGCCGGCGCGGTTAACCCACCATCTCAG
>PBTO01000154.1 GCA_002726595.1 Gammaproteobacteria bacterium
TGACAGTGACAGTGACAGCGACGGCGAGAGTGACAATGACGGGAGGGCATTGATCAGGTAAAGCCCACCCTCCAGGTTAATTGCTAACTATTACCTCGCGTTCGCCGTATAGCTGCACTTCACCCACATTATTGATGATTTCCAAGGCAATAGAGTTGCTACCATTTTTCAATGTTTGAGTATCCAGCGAATAGCTGAATCCGAGCCCTGGTTTGTTCGGATCACTGTCAACACCCATCGCCTCCACTACATCGGGCCGGGGCCGACCATAGCTCACTTGCTGGAACCTGGTGCCGTTTAGCACCAGAAATATTTGTTCGACGCCAATGTCTTCATTGAAGGCCCAGCCGGAAATCAGCATTACGCCAGAGACTCGATCGCCATCCACCGGTCTGTCGATCCAGCCCTGGGAGGGGTAGGGGCAAGGTGAAGTGCCTGCACCAGCCCGGGATGTTATCCGGTTCGCCTTATAGAAACTGAAGCGTTTATCACCATTGAACAAATTTAGCTGTTCCAGAAATTCAAGCTGGTCAGTATTGGTGCACATACGCTGTAAAACTTCCTGCTTGGCAGGAATGGTCAGTTCGCTATCTTCGGTAAGAAATAGCGCGCTTTCGCCGTTGCTATTCTGCAAGGCAGTTTCATCCCGCTGCCAGATTTGATACTGCGTCAGTCGCCCATCATTGACCGCCTTGTCATTATCCAGCGTATAGCTTAGTTCGGTCAGATTGGCGAATTCAACCTGGGCGGAACTGTAGTAGTTGTCAGTGATGATTATCGGTTGCTTCACAGCAAACACTTTTTGAATCAGGTCCTCTGTGTAGGCGCTGAACTCTTTCCAGCCAGCCATTTTATTGGATAGCACGCCTGTACCGAGAACAGCTTGCAGTTGCTGCTGAAATCCCTGTGAGCCGACACCGGTAAACGCAACCACTGTACCGGCAAAACCCAGGGCCGGGATGGCGAGCAGCAGACGAATGGCAGTCTTCTGTGTGTAACGCACCAGCAATAGCTGATAAAGCTGCCGCAAACTGGCTGGCACAAACACCAGCAAGGGGAAGTAGCCGGATAGTGGCCAGTGGATCGAGGTGCTGGAGCTATCGGTCCACGGTGCTAACAGCATATAGACCAGAATATTGATAAGCGAGAAGCAAAGAAACAGGGCGGCTATCTGATCGCCGCGCCGGGCTCGCCCTAGTAAATGCCAGAGTGTCAATGCAAACACGGCGTAGAGGGGAGGGGTAACAAGGCCGGCCTGCTTGAACAGATGCAACAGACCCTGAACCTGAAACTCCCATGGGTGTCGTTCCAGCAAATAGAAACTGGCACTGGCTAGCTGGTTGCTGAGATTAAAGTTGATTACCGGTACCAGTCCTAACAGGGCAATGCCCATCGCGACCCAGAGTCCGGGAGTCCGCCAATGGCCCGGTTTCTTATGGAAAAAAAACAGGTAAATCAGTGTCGCAAGCGGATAAAGGACAAAGCGATAGTGCGTACTCAAGCCACAGGCGACTACGATTCCTGTGCCAAGCCAGAACTTGAGATCGCCGCGGCGCAAAGCCCGCTCGAACAGGCCAATAGACAGCAGGCCGAAAAATAGCAGGGGCACATCGGGCACGGCTAACAGACCGACAAATGCTCCGAGGGGTAAACACAAGGTCAGTACGGCCGATTCCAGTGCCTGCAGATGGCTGGTGACAGGTCTGGCTATCCAGTAAACCAGAAAGGGTAGGCTTGAGCCCAAAGCCAGAAATAATGATCTTGCAGCAAGTGCCTGTCCCGGCGCCAGCGGAGCTCCCAATCCTGTCAGCATTGCCGTCATGAAGGGTAGATCACTATAGGCTAAGGCGGGATGGGTAGACTCCTGCCAGTAGAAAATCTCATCGCTATAAAGGTCCAGTACGGCGGCCAGGTACAGCTTTACAATAAATACCACAAGAAACAGAACCGCCAGTAATTTGATTACTGTGGCTGGAGCAAACTGTAGATTGCGATCCTGCAATAGAGTCTCCACGAATGACTGGTGGCCTTGACTGTCGCAGAAGTTCCCTAAATTTGCACCACTTCGATGAGATTCTTAGGTACCATTCTGCTCGCCAGTTTTTTCAGATTTATTATAAAAACGGTCAGAATGGTGATCATCGCAAAGATCCAGATGGATGAAAATACGGGATTAAGTGAGAAAGTGCCTATTTGATAGATGACACTGGCGGTAATATAGCCCAGCCCGGTGCACCAGCTAAAGACTAACACGGTCCAGTGCCAGCCAGCCTCCTTGTTGATGACACCCAGCACTGCCACACAGGGTGCATACAGCAATACGAATACCAGATAGCAGAAAGCGGCGAAGGGGCCGGAGAATAGCGCAGCCATATTGGTCAGTGTTGAGGTGGCCACTTCCTGATCTTCTGCTACCGCTTCGACATCGGAGACATCACCAATGGAAATACCCAGAGGATCGGTAAGCATATCGCGTAGCGCCACCAGTTCGGTTCCGATGGATCCAATCGCAGCACCGGCTGCCGCTACCAGGTCGGGAGCACCGGTATCTGCATCGTCCTCCGGAGCGCTATACAGCGCATCCAAAGTGCCGACAATAGCCTCCTTGGCGAACATGCCGGTAAACAGACCCACGGTAGCAGGCCAGTTGTCCGGCTCGATACCCAGTGGCGCAAAGGCCGGGGTTATGGATTTGCCAATGACACTTAACATGGAATTTTCCGAGTCCTCGTTGCCAAAGCTGAAATCGGTACTGATTGAATTGAGAAAGCTCAGCACGATTACGACGCCGACGATGGTTTTACCTGCCCGAAGCATGAATCCTTTTAAGCGGAACCAGGTGGTGAGAAGAATATTGCGTAAAACCGGAATGTGATAAGCCGGCATTTCCTGAAACGAGGGCGTCATCTCACCTGTAAACAATTGCTTACGGAAAATCCAGCCAGTAAAAACTGCCATTCCAATGCCCAGTAAATAGAGCGCGAATACAATGTTTTGCCCGTTTTGCTGAAAGAAGGATGCGGCAAACAGGGCGTAAACAGTGAGTCTTGCGCCGCAACTCATGAATGGGGCCATGGCGATAGTTAATAACCGGTCACTATCCCGACCCAGACTGCGGGCAGCCATTATAGCCGGAACGTTGCAGCCAAATCCTACTATCAGAGGAACGAAGGCATTGCCAGGTAAGCCGATGGCGCCCATCAGTCGGTCAATAACGAAGGCAGCCCGGGACATGTAGCCGGAATCTTCCAGGATCGAAAGGCACAGATAGAGGAAACCGATCACCGGGATAAAGGTAGCAACCAGGGTAATACCACCACCCAGACCCTGGGCAAGCAGTGTGATCAGCACCTCAGGGGACGCTATCTGGCGTAGCAGCCAGGCGCTACCATCTACCAGAACCGCGCCGAACAGAATATCGAAGAAATCGATAAACACCGCTCCCAGATTCACCGCGATAGTGAACATGAGATATATCATCAGCAGAAAAAAAGGAATACCAAGCCAGCGGTTCAGGACTACGTTGTCTATTCTCTCAGACATGCCATGATGGGTCGGAGCGACTTCAACCACGCCGCTCACCAAAGATTGAGAACGGTAATAGCGTTTCAGAATCGGGTCTTCCGTTACATCGTCCGAAGTTTCTTCCAGTTGCTCGGGTACCCTGGTTGGGTTTTGTAAACAGCGTTTCAGGCACGATTCCAGTTCGGAAACGCCCTGCTTGCGGGAAGCCACGATCGGTACTACCGGTACTCCAAGTCGCTCAGACAGTGCTTCCGGTTTAAGGGTGATTCCCTGCTGCTCCGCTACATCCAGCATATTCAGCACAATCACCAAAGGCAGTTGTTTCTCCATCAACTGCTGGGTTAGCACCAGTCCTCTTTCCAGGTTTGTGGCATCGATAATATTGATGACGAGATCGATCGCACTGCCCTGTAGATAATCCTGGGCTATTTTTTCATCAATGCCCTGGTACTCCTGCTCCAGAGAATATATTCCCGGTAAATCCACTAACTCGATAGCCAGGTCATCCAGCTCGAAATGACCAAATTTCTTCTCGACAGTAACCCCGGGCCAGTTGCCAACTTTTTGATTTGCCCCGGTCAGCACATTGAATAAGGTTGTCTTACCGCTGTTGGGGTTGCCAATGAGTGCCAGCTTTTCCATGTGCTACTGAATCTCCACTGCAATAATGTCGGCTTCGGCTCTTCGAATGCTGATAAAACAACCGCTTACTTTCAATTGCATGGGATCGCCAAGCGGTGCAAAGCGCAGAATGTGTACCGTAACACCCGGAATTATGCCCAGCGCATATAGCCTGCTTTTCAGTTCAGCCGGTTTCGAAGCAACATCGAGAACCATACAGCGATCGCCATTTTTTGCTTCCGACAATGCAGTTTTAGTCATAATTAATTAAGTGCTTTGAAAACAACAGGATATGGTGAGCTTGGCACTACCTAAAAGGAGCTGCTAAAGTAGCAGATCTAAATCTAGTTGACAATCATTCTCATTCTCATTTATAGTAAGCGCTATCTTTGGGAGTAGCCATGTACGTTTGTATTTGTCGACAGATTACTGATAACCAGATCCGCGATTTGTGCCGGGACGGCATAAGCAGCTTGTCTGGCGTGCGGGAAAAGCTGGGTGTTGCCAGTGAGTGCGGCAAATGCGGCCAACAGGCTCGCATAATCGTTAATGAATTCAACAAGAAAGCTCTTTTTGTTGACGCAGCTTAAGCGCTATTTATCAAGCCCGTGCTTAAGCTGCTCGATCAACGCTCTGCATAATTGATCCAATTACTTCCTCCAAATCCCAGATTTCTCCTCTGCCAGTAAATGGTAATGGGATTGCTTCTTATTTATATTTCGTAGAAAATTCAATAGCTTACAGATATTAGCTCTTGACAAAAACGGATCAAAAAGTCATTCTTCCAAAAATCGCTCCCCGGAGGAACTACTTCATGAAAGCAGACAGCAGTGTAATCAAGCATCTGAATCAGGCGCTCGCTAACGAGATGATAGCCATCAACCAGTACTTTTTACACTCCCGGATGTTTGAAGACTGGGGACTTACTAAATTGGCAGAGAAACAATTTGCTGAATCCGTCGATGAAATGAAACACGCTGATTTGCTGATTCAACGCATACTCTTTCTTAAAGGACTGCCAAACCTGCAAAACCTGGGCAAATTATTCATCGGTGAAAACACCAGGGAAATGCTGGAATGCGATCTGAAGCTGGAGATGATTGCCTGCCCCGATCTACGCGAAGGGATTGCCTGTTGCGAATCGGTCAACGATTTTATCAGTCGCGATTTATTGAGCAACATCCTGGACAGTGAAGAAGATCATATCGATTGGCTGGAAACCCAATTGTCGCTAATTGACAAGGTCGGTTTGGAAAACTATCAACAGTCTATGATTTAGGCGTTTGTGCCCACCCTGCTGAGAAGTAGTTTATGTATGCGTGTATGGATCTGGGGTCAACAGTTTTCATTTGCTGATTGGCGAGTGGAACAATGACCGTATTGAGATAGTTGAGCGCTGTAGTGAAAAAGTCCAACTCGGCGAAGATGCGGGCACCACAGGACTTATCTCTTCTGCGGCTTTCGCCAGGGGCCTGCTCTGTCTGGAGCACTTTAAGTCACTAATGGATCAATACCCAATCGGTCAATACTGGGCCCTGGGCACCAACACGTTTCGAGTCAGTCAAAATTCGGCTGCCTTCCTCGCCGCCGCGAAGCAATCGGGAATTGAAATTGCGGTGATAAGCGGTGTTCAGGAAGCCCTGTTGATTTATGCCGGGGTCATTTCTACCTTACCCGTAAGCGAAGACAATCGACTGGTGATCGACATAGGCGGAGGCAGTACGGAAGTAATAGTGGGGTGGAAGCATAAGCGCTTGTTAACTGAAAGCCTGCCAATTGGCAGTGTGGCATGGAGAGATCGTTTTTTCTCAACTACAGCCGCAACTACAGACAAACTACAGCTTGCAGTAGATCTCGCTATAGAAGCGGCCCGTAGCGAATTTTCCGCGGTGGCACCAGGGGTTAAAAAAGCACATTGGTCAGAGGTACATGCCGCATCGGGCACGGTAAAAATGCTGGCTTCTCTGTGTGAAGCCTATGGCTTTGGCAGTGGGGTAATTCGCTTCGAGGCGTTACAAAAATTACGTCCGAGGCTGGTCGCTGCGGTTGCTAACCAGACTGAACTGGATGGCATGAATGAAAGGCGGAGAGATCTGTTGCTGGCAGGATATAGCGTGATGACCGGGTTAATGGAAGCCTACTCCATAGACATCCTCAGTTTCAGTGCCACCGCCCTCCGTGAAGGCATGCTGGGTTTTATGCTCAAGAACAAAAAAACACTGCCCGCTTTTAATCACAGTAATTTACCCGAAGTGATATTTGCCACGAAGAGTCGGCGCGGATAATTCGCCGGTACGCTCGATTGTCGGGGTCTAACCCTGATCCGGATTATCGACTGCTGGATATTAGGCTAACTTATTAAGTAACAATGCCTGGACTCCGGCCAAGGCTTTTTCGTTATCCGGTTGATAAGAAATATAATCGCCGTCGCTTTGCAATTCCCAACTCTGTGTCCTGTCGTCCAGATAGATTCCCATCTCGTTGATAATTCTGTTTGCAAGTTTCTTCTTCAGGATAGGGAAACAGACTTCAATTCGATTAGACAGATTACGTTCCATCCAGTCCGCGCTCGCACAGTATACCTGCGGTGCACTATTGAGGAAATAATACACTCTCGAATGTTCGAGGAACCGGCCAACAATTGAAATCACCCGGATGTTTTCGCTGACTCCCGGCAGCCCGGGTTTCAGACAGCAAATACCTCTTACGATTAGCTCGATTTGCACACCTGCCTGTGAAGCCGCATACAGCTCCCTGATGACAGCGGGATCCGTTAGCGCGTTTAACTTCGCTACTATTTTTGCTGGCTCGCCCTCCAAAGCGAACTGTTTTTCATTTTTAATCATTTTCACCAGCGACTTGCGCAGATTGAAAGGCGCATGGATTATTAATTTGGGGTGAATCTTTTTGCCCATTCCGGTGATTTGCTGAAATACCTTGTGAACGTCGTTGCAAAGAACTGGTTCACAGGTGAGCAGACTGTAATCGGTGTAAATCAGCGAGTTCTTAAGATGGTAGTTGCCGGTGCCCAGATGCGCATAGCGCTTCAGTGTTTTGCCGTCTCGACGCACGAACAACAGCATCTTGGCATGGGTTTTGTAGCCCAGAACGCCATAGACAACCACCGCGCCTGCTTCCTGCAGGATGCTGGCAAAATTTATATTTTCTTCCTCATCGAACCGCGCTCTGAGTTCGATTACCACAGTGACTTCTTTGCCGTTTCTGGCGGCATCAGCCAGTGCTTCCACCAATTCTGAAGACTCATTGGTCCGGTAAAGCGTCTGTTTTATCGATAACACGGCGGGATCTTTCGCTGCCTCTCTTACCCAATCGATTATGGGGATAAACGATTGAAATGGATGATGTAAGAGCTGATCTTCCTTATCTACCGAAGCAAAAATGCAATTGCCTTCTTCCAGGGCAGACGGCGTGCCAGGGGAAAACTTGGGGAAGCAAAGGTCGGGTCGGCCAAGCATCTGGGTCAACGCTATCATACGTCGCAGGTTAACCGGTCCATCCAGAAGAAATAGTTCATCTGGCATTAAATTAAAGCGAGTAAGCAGGAAATTGGTTAACTCTTCCGGACATTCTTTGCCCACTTCGAGTCGGGTGGCGGCACCAAAACGCCGGCTGTGTAGCTCGCCCTGCAATGCACTGGCCACGTCCTCGATTTCCACCTGGGACATCTCCAGGTCAGAATTACGAGTCACCCGAAATTGATGGCATTCCAATACTGACATGCCCGGGAATAACTCTTCGACATGGGCATGAATGATTGAAGACAAGAAGACGAAATTGTCTCCATCAGACACCAGCTCCTCAGGGGCCTTGATAAGGCGTGGTAAGGAGCGCGGCGCTGGAACCATGGCAAGCCCGCTGTCACGGCCGAAGGCATCCTTACCCTCCAGGGATAGGATGAAATTAAGACTCTTGTTCACCAAGCGGGGGAATGGATGGGCCGGGTCCAGCCCTAGCGGGCTTATTACAGGTAGTACCTCGCTCAGGAAATACTCTCTGGCCCAGTTATTTAAATTTTCGTTCCACTCGTGACGGTGCAGAAAACGTATTTTCTCTCGGGCAAGTGAGGGGAGCAGGTCTTCATTCAGGATGCGGTATTGTTCATCCAGGGCAGCTCGGACCTGCTCGTGAGTGTCTTTCAGAACGTGTTCGGGGTACAAGCCATCCGGACCTGGCCGCTGCCGACCAAAATCCAGTTGCTTCTTAAGCCCCGCGACGCGAATTTCATAAAACTCATCCAGATTAGAGCTGAAGATTAATAAAAATATCAGGCGTTCAAGCAATGGATTGCTGGGGTTTCTGGCCTGGTCCAAAACCCGCAAGTTAAACTTAAGATAGCTCAGCTCTCTATTCTCATAGAGTTCACTGCTATTCAGGTCGATTGCTGGAGGCTCTTTCTGTAAAGGATCCTGCTTAACGACGTTTAGCGAGTGCTTGTTGACGACGCTGGGCACGACTTTTATTTCCTGTTTCATAGTTATTCTTTTTACCTGCTTGCTACCTGCCTGTAATTCTACCGATTCGGCCCAAGAGCGAAGCGGCTGGATGATAACTATTTATCCTGTCACAAAAAATAGTATAAAAACAAGCTCTTAGGTTATTTTATTCCACGCTTGATAGCATCGGAACCGACCGGGAATTGTACTACACAGGCGGATTCAGCCCTAGCCTCGCTGTGACTTAGTCAGGCCGGGGTTTTCCGCCGATCTGCTTAGAGGGGCATAGTTGTCGAATTGAGGGATAGCACTGGTATCTGAGCAGAAAAGCCCAGGTTTATTTTTTATTGTAATTTAATAGATTAATCACAGGCATTTGTTCGACTATTTGTCTATACTAAATCGACTAACAGGGAACAGGTTAGTTGAAAAAATACGGCGCCGATTATGAAGCTGCATCCGCAGGTTTGCAAAGGTGTAGCACTACAATTTGTTTGAGGCGTCAGGAACAGGACAGGGATTAGTCATGATTGAAGAAAACAAGCAAAATACCACGCATAGCAAATCTGAATTTAAACTGGCTGGCCAGCGCTCAATGGCCAGGCAAGCGAGCCCCTCCATTAGCTTCGGTGTGACAGCCACTGAGACGAACTCGGCTGGCCAATTCAGCCAGGTGCAATCCGATGCGGTCGATGCTACATAGCTCTATCTCTAGGATAAAGGCGACTGAAATCTTTCAAAAAATTCTTATTAAATTTCAACAAGTTACAGGCTGTCCTCCAAAAATTACACTTATTTACACTTATATTACACTTATTCTAATTTCAAAATTGCCTTTGACTTTATGTATTGCGGCTCATCCGGGTCAAGATAAACGTCGGTTGTTGACTCTTCCTTATGTCCCATTAGGTTTTGAATCAGCTTCTTATCAAAGCCCCTTTCCTCATACATTCTCCCACCTAGACTTCTCAATTCGTGAAAAGTTGGCAGGTGGCTTTCGTACAATCCGCTACTCTTGACTGCTTTGGTGAATGCGTCTGTTAACCGAGCGGGTTTCACTTCAACTGCGCTGCCTTGATAAGGGGCTTTACAGAGTAGCCGTCTGGTTCCAAACCGTATGGCCTCAACCTTTCTACGGGCAATCAGAGACTTTAACGATTCACCTATCTCAATCTCAATGTAAGCCCCTGTCTTTTCTCGTTTCACTCTCAGCTTATTGCCTGAAATCATCCCCAGATTCATAGCGCAAAGCA